>NZ_JBVHLU010000063.1:0-67446 GCF_055558835.1 Embleya sp. NPDC025285 | reverse complement strand
CTTCCCCCACACAACGCTCTCCAGCTCTGGCTGCGGGGGGCTTAAAAAACCCAAAACCGGCTCGGGCTAAACAGGGGGAAAACAACAGAACCCCCCCCCCCCCGGCTCGGGCGCGGCGAGTTCCGTTTCCCGCGTGAGCGCCGGTGCGATGGACCGCACCGGCGTCGGATCACGACACGAGGGTCTGCTCCTCCAGTTCGGTCAGGTGCACGGTGCACAGGCCGCCGCGCTCGGCCTTGACGCTCGTCACCTTGAGCTGCGTGCCCGGCAGGAGGATGAACTCCTCCTCGTCGGTGAACGCGGAGAAGCGGCGGATGCCCACGGCGCGGGCCGGGAGCACCTCGAAGAGGGTGCGCTTGCCGCGGCAGGTCGACGCCTGGGTCACCCCGACCAACTCGCGCGGGCGGATGGACGGCGGGGTCGACGCGGTCATCAAGCGCCACCTCGGGGCGGGTATCCAATTGCGCGTGCAACGGGCGATCCGCGACCGGTTCGCGGGAAGCCTCCCGGTGGGAAGCGCGGTGTGCGTCTCGTCCGGCGCGGTCAACCCGAAGTTCCTGATCTCGACCCCGACGATGGAGACGTCGTCGGAGAACGTCAGCGAGACGCTGAACGTGGCGCCGGCGTGTGCCGCCGCGTTCCAGGCGATCCACCGGCAGAACGAAGAGGCGCCGGGCAGCATCGCGTCGGTCGCGCTGGTCGGCATGGGCGCGCAGACCGGCCGGGTGCCGGCGCGGGTGTGCGCCAACCTGATGTGGACGGGCTTCACCCTGTTCAACGACTACTACTTCGCGGACTACGACGACCTGCGCAGCACGATCGTCGCGCAGCTCGACGACCTCGAGGACGCGCCCGCCGAGCGGCGCGTGCGCATCGAGCCGCCGAAGCGCCCGACCTCCGGTCGCTGACCGACGCGGCCGCCGCCCCTGGATCGAACGCGCGGCGGCCCGGGTCGGGGGAGCCGACCCGGGCCGTCTTGTCGAGAGGCACGCTTGCCGAGGCTCGCGTCAGCGATCGACGGGGAATTTCACCGTCCTGCTTCCGTCGTCCCTACCTGGGGACGTTCCAGAGTTGACCCTTGCCCGCGTTGGCGGAGTGCAGTTGCACCACGGTGCTGTTCGCGGTGTTGCCGCCCTTGACGTCGAGGACCTTGCCGCTCGCGACATGAACGATCCGACCCTTGGCGTCGATCCGCCACTTCTGCGCGGCCGAGGCGTTGCAGTCGAACAGCGAGATCTTGTTGTTCTCGGTGCTCGCGTTGCGCGCGTTGTCCAGGCACTTGCCCATCGAGCGCAGTGTGCCGTCCGGGTGCAGGATCCAGGACTGGCCCGGGCCGGTGTTGCAGGTGTAGATCTGGATCTGGGTGCCGTTGGCCGGCTTGCCGCCCTTGACGTCCAGACACTTGCCGGCGATCCCGGTGACCTTGCCCTGCGGGGACACCGGAGCGCCCGCCGCGGCGGCCAGCGAGCGCAGACCCTGTACGTCGAACTGCTGTACGTACTGGCCCGCTCGGGAGTCCGGGTAGGCGTTCAAGCGCGTGCACATGACCGGGCTCTGACCCGAGTCCGTGCCCTTGACGCATTGTCCCGGCGAGTCGTCGGCGTGCGTCAGGCCCAGGGTGTGGCCCAGTTCGTGGCTGATGTGGTTCCGCATCTGGACCTCGCCGACGCGCGCGGTGGGCTTGCCGGCGGCGGTGAAGAAGGACGTGTTGATGTACGCGTGCCCGCTGGTGACCGTGTCCGGAGTGCTGCGCGAATGGAACCCGCAACTCCACCCCGGGGTACCGGATCCGTCCATGACGATCTTCCACGGACTGCCGTCGGTGGTCGTCACGCACGGGTTCAGGAACGCGCCGATCACGATTTCGCCCTTGGGGCGGACATAGTCGTGGCCGACCGGCTTGGTGTCCACCTTGATCGGCAGCGCGGTCTCGCGTTGGATCTCGGCTGCCGAGCGCTTGACGTACGGACCCAGCCAGTCGACGGACTTCTGGTCGTAGAACTTGATCGTGTAGCCGGTCGACAGGAGCTTCGTCGCGCCGGCCGACTTCCAACCGGGCCCGGACGGCGCCGCGGCGGCGGAGACGGCCGCGCGTTGCTTGGTGGGGTTTACCGCGGGAATCGTCATCCGCCCGTTGACGAACGCGGTGCCGTCCACATCCGACCAGCCGGTGTCGGGTGGCTCGACCCCTTCCAGCGCCTGCTGGGTCGGCACCGGAGCCTCGGCGGTCGGAGCCGGCTTGGCGTCCTGGTCGCTCTGGTCGCCGAACGCCGAGCCCGAGAGCTGCAATCCACCCACGATCGCGGCGGTTGCCGCGAACGCGGCGACCAACGATATTCGGCGTTTCCCCGTGACTTTCAAATCCCCGTAACCCCCTTGTTCAAGGCCGTGGACGCGCCTTTCGGCGCCGGCCGAAAACCACCGTACAGGGAGGCACTCGGGCTGAATTCAGACCCGCGGGGCCCCGCGCCATCCGGCCGGCGCGGACGCGCGAACGGGATGTCGGAGGCCCGATCCGACCCGGTGTTCCCGCGCCGAGCCGAGGCGGGCCGACGGCGCCTCGCCCCGGCGGATGGTGGGCGTGTGGTCCAGGCCGGAGGCGAGGTCCGCGTCGAGATGTGGCCGAACCGGTCGAGCACACGGCCTCAGCCGGCGACGTCGGGGCCTCGTTCGGCGAGCAGGGTGCGCAGGCGGGCGTGCGGGAGGGCCGGGGTGCGGTGGCCGTTGTGGCCGGTGGTCTCCTCGGCGGTGACCAGGGCGTTGAGTACGGCCTCCTCGACGGCCTGCACGGTCGCGTCGTAGAACGGATCGATGCGGCCCCAGGGGATGTGGCGCAGCGTGTCGTAGTCCTCGTCCGTGGGTGGGGATTGCGGGAAAACGCTGGTCAGGGCACCGGGGTTGGCGGTGGAGAAGGCCAGGAAGATGTCGCCGGAGAAGTGGCTGCCGGTCGTGCCGGTCCGGGCCAGGCCCAGCGGAACCCGGCGGGCCAGGGCCTTGCACTGGCCGGGCAGCAGGGGAGCGTCGGTGCCGATCACCACGATGACCGAGCCGGCGCCGCCGGGGGCGAACCAGTCGGTGTCCTCCATCGGGTTGTCCTGGGACAGCCGCCGGCCCACGGGGACGCCGGCGACGACCAGTTCGCGCCGCGCGCCGAAGTTGGCCTGGACGAAGGCGCCGACGGTGTAGCGGGCCGTCCCGTACTCCACCACCCGACTGGATGTCCCCGAACCCCCTTTGAAGCCGTAGCAGTTCATGCCGGTCCCGCCGCCCACGCAGCCCTCCTCGATCGGGCCGGAGGCGGCCGTGTCGATCGCGGCGATCGCGTGCTCGGCGCGGACGTGCGGGCCGTTGATGTCGTTGAGGTAGCCGTCCCAGGTCTCGGCGACCACCGGAAGCAGCCACTGCCGCGCGAGTTCGGGTCGGTTGGCCACCGTCCAGTCGACGACCCCCCGGTGCACGGGACCCACCGCGTGTGTGTTGGTGATCATCACCGGGCCCGCCAGGCTGCCGGTCTCGTCGAGCCAACTGCTGCCGGTCATCTCGCCGTTGCCATTGAGCGTGTACCGACCCGCGGCGCACGGCAGGCCGACGCCGTCCCGGCCGCGCGGCAACACGGCGGTGACGCCGGTGCGCACCGACGACCCCTGGACCAGGGTCGTGTAGCCGATGCGGACTCCGGGGACGTCGGTGAGCGCGTTGGCCGGCCCGGGTGTGCCGTCGAGGCGGATGCCCAGGGCCCGGGCGCGTGGTCGACCCGACGGGGTGGAGGTCAGGGGGGATGGTGCGGGGATGTTCACGCGGCGCCTTTCCGGGTGTCGTCGTCGGGAGCCCTGTGGCCACCGGTGCCGTGGTCGGCCGCGTCCGGGGCCGGCGTGCCCTGGCCGGGCACGTCGTGGCCCGGTGCGTCGGGATCGGGGACGGCTCGGTCCGGGCGCAGGTCGGGGCAGTCGGTGGCCTGGCGGGCGTGGGCCAGGATCAGGGCCAGGGCCCGCTCGGGCGGCAGCGAGGAGTTGCGGCTCACGATGTGCAGGCCGTAGCCGTCCTCGAGGGTGACCAGGTTCGCGGCCACGTCCCGGATCGGTTCGGTGAACCGGAAGTGGCCCTGGGCCTGCCCGATCTCCAGGATCGAGCCGTACATGGCGACCTGTCGGTCGTACAGGCTCTGCGCCAACGTGGCGTATTCGCTCTCGTCGCGAGCGGCGGCGCTGAACTCGTACAGGACGACCGCGAGTTCGTCCTCCGGACCGGCCGGCAGGCCGCGCCGTGCGCAGGCCACGAGCTTGTCGCGGGCGTCGGGCAGCCGGGAGGCGGTGTCGGTGCGGGACGTGTAGAAGCGGTCCGCGGCCTGTTGGTACACCTGCCGCAGCAGGTCGCCCAGGTCGCTGAAGTAGTAGCTGACCGACCCCCGGGCGACGCCCGCCACCTCGGCGATGTCGGCCACCCGCAACTGGGCCAGACCGTGCCGGCCGACCGCCGCGGTGGCCGCGTGGACCAGTTGCTCACGTCTCGCCGTCTGGTTCCTCGGTCGCGCCATGCATCGTTCCTTGTCCTGATTGCCAAATTATGGGATGCCCATTGACGTGGAAGTCTTCCATAACATTGACTCCGGCGTCAAAGAACTGACAAGGGAGCCTCATGGCCGATTCCGATGGCAGTCAGACGCCCGCCGGCACCTCGCCGGCACAGCCGGCGGCCTACGCCCAGGACCTGTCCCGCTCGCTCGGCCTGCGCGAGAACATGTTCATCACGCTGTCCTCGGTCACGCCCGCGTCGAGCGTCTTCATCATCATGCCGTCGGCGATCAGTGGGCTCGGTGGCGCCGCGGCCCTGGCGTTCGCGCCGGCGGCCGTCGCCGGGATGCTGATGGCCCTGTGTTACGCCGAGTTGTCCAGCGCGTTCCCGATCACCGGCGGCGAGTATGCCTTCGCCGCGCGCACCCTCGGCCGGTCCACGGGCTTCGCGCTGTTCGCGCTCGGCCTGCTCGGCGGAGTCCTGACGGTGGCGGTGATCGCGCCGGGCACCGGCGACTACCTGGGTGTGGTGTGGGGCTCGCTCGGCGGAAAGCGGACCGGGCTCGCCGTCATCGCCTTGGCCTCGCTCGTCGCCGTCCTGGGCATTCGCCTCGACGCCTGGGTCACCGGGGTCTTCCTGGCGGTCGAGCTCGCGGCGATCGCGGTGCTCGCCTGGCTCGGCCTGGTCCACGTCGAGCAGCCGGTGTCCACGCTGTGGACGGCGCACGCCCTGGGGGAGGGCAACATCCTGGTCGGCGCCTCGGCCGGGCTCGTCGTGTCCTTCGCCGCCACGGCACTGTTCGCCTACAACGGCTACGGCACCGCCGTGTACTTCGCCGAGGAAACCCGGCAGGTCTCCTCGATCGGCAAGGTCGTGATGTGGTCGCTCGGCATCACCGTGGTCGCGGAGTGCCTTCCGCTGGTGGCCGTACTCCTGGGCACGCCGAGTACGAGCGAACTCATGGCGGCCCCGTCCCCGATGAACTACTTCCTGCTCGAACGCGGCGGCGACGCGGTGAACACCGTCGTCAGCCTGGGCATAGCCATCGCCATCGTCAACGCGGTGATCGCGATCATGCTGCAGGTCGGCCGCCTGCTGTACTCCTCCGCCCGCGACCGGGCCTGGCCCGACGTGGTGGGCAGGCCGCCGGCCGCCGTGCACCCGCGGCTGCGCACTCCCGTCCTGGCCACCCTGGTGATGGGCGGCGCCGCGATCGTGGTCGCGTGGCTCGTCCCGCTCGACACCCTGATCCTGGCCACCGGAGCGAACCTGGTGGTGCTGTACATCCTCGTCGCCGTCTCCGCGCTGTACGGCCGGATCAAGGGGACCACCGCCCACGCGACCTACCGGATGCCGGCCTGGCCGTGGGTCCCGCTGGGCGTGATCGGCGTGATGGCCTACGTGCTGTACGAGTCGATCGACTCCGACCGGCGCCCGGTCGGGATCGCCGTGGCCATGGTCGCGGCGGGCTACCTCTACTACTACGCCTACCTGCACCCCAGGCGCGGGCACCGCTGGACCATGCCCGATCCCGTCCGCGACGCGACCGACCCGGCGATGCGCTAGCGAATCCCGCCCGGACGGAAGGACAGCCGGCCCCGCCTTCCGCCCAAGCCGGCCCCCCAGGCCGACCGGCCCGGCGCGGTTGCCACGCGCCCGACTTCCGCCGCGCATGTCGGTATCCTGACCGTGCGGCCGTCCGGTGGGCGGCCGCACGGCGGTGGGGCCCGCCGTACCCGAACCGCGACCCGGTCGCCAACGGTCCCTACCTGACCTTCCCCGTGCGTGCCCGCGCGCCACGGGGCCAAGTCGATCAGGTGGGAGCCTGAACGCCGTGCATCCTGACCAGCGCCCCGATCAACACGCCGAACCCGCCGCGCCGGGCGGGTGGCAGGCCGAGCCGGTCGACCCCGACACCGCGATCGACCCGTGGCCGCCGCGCGGGCCGCGCCGCCGGCAAGCCGAGATCCTCGCCGCGATCGCGACGGGCGGTGTGATCGGCGCGTGTGCCCGCTATGGCGCGACCCTGATCTGGCCGACCGCACCGGGCACGTTCCCGTGGACCACCTTCTGGATCAACGTCACCGGGAGCGCCCTGATGGGCGTGCTCATGGTGCTGATCACCGAACGCGCCACCGCCCACCCCCTGGTGCGGCCCTTCCTCGGCACCGGCGTCCTCGGCGGCTTCACCACCTTCTCCACCTACGCCGTCGACGCCCGACACCTGATCGACGACGGACGCGCCGGCGTCGCGTCGGCCTACCTCACGGCAACCCTCGCCGCCGCCCTGTTCGCGCTGTGGGGTGCGGCCGGCCTCACCCGATGGCTCGCGCCGCCCCGCGCCGCCCGGAAGGCGGGCACGGCGTGAACTGGCTCATGGTCATCACCGGCGCCCTCGTCGGCGCGCCCCTGCGCTACCTGACCGACAAGGCCATCCAGGCCCGGCACGAAGGCGTCTTCCCGTGGGGCACGCTCGCGGTGAACCTGGCCGCCTGCACCGGGCTCGGCTTCCTGACCGGCGCCGCCACCGCCACCACCGTGCCCGCGGCCCTCCAACACCTGATCGGCCCCGGGCTGTGCGCGACGCTCAGCACGTACTCCACCTTCTCCTTCGAGACCGTCCGCCTGACCGAGACCGGCGCGAAAGCGTTCGCCGCCGCCAACGTGATCATCGGCATCGCGGCGGGCCTGGCCGCGGCCTACCTCGGTGCCACCCTGGCCGAAGCGACATTCACCTGAGCCGGTGCGCCGACCCGGTGGCGCCGTGCGCGGTGCGGTTTCCGCCTCCGGGCGTGTCGCCGCCCCGGTCACACGGGACGTGTCCTCGGTTCGCCGGGCCGGCGAAGGGCCTCGTTTCGTCAGGATCGGGTTCGGCGTGACTCGGCGAGGAGCAGGCCCAGCAGATAGAGGCCGCCGAGGGATCCCGTGGCCACGCCCACCGGCAGCACGCCGGCGGTGAACAGGCGCTGTACGGCCAGGTCGCTCGCGGTGAGCAGGACGGCTCCCATGAGGGCGGCGTTGACCAGTCCCGGGCCGGGGGACCGTACCAGGCGGCGGGAGAGTTGCGGGGCGGCCAGCGCCACGAACCAGACCGGGCCGGTGGCGGCGGTGGCGACCGCGGCCAGTGCGACACCGACCAGCAACATGACCAGTCGGGTGCGGCGCGCGTCCACTCCGAGCGCCTGCGCGCTGTCGTCGCCCATCGCCAACAGCGAGAGCCTGCGGGTGTATCCGAAGGCCACCGGGAGCAGGACCAGGCAGGCGATCAGCATGGCGTTG
Source organism: Embleya sp. NPDC025285 (assembly GCF_055558835.1). Classification (NCBI taxonomy): domain Bacteria; kingdom Bacillati; phylum Actinomycetota; class Actinomycetes; order Kitasatosporales; family Streptomycetaceae; genus Embleya; species Embleya sp. NPDC025285. The sequence continues at coordinate 59,655 of NZ_JBVHLU010000063.1, read as the reverse complement.
GCCTGGTCCCAGCCTCGGTTGTTGAGACTGCCGACGAGCCAGTGTTGGGCCTCCAGCGCGTCCTGCCAGTCGGCCCGGGTGACCAGATAGGAATTGAGCGCGAGCAGGATGGCGCCGACGCCGATGCCCATCACGATGAGCCGGAATCCGCCCGCGCCCCCGCCGAAGGCCAAGAGGTAGACGGCCACGGCGGTGGCCAGTCCGCCGACGAGGGCGCCGAGCGCGATCTCGGTCATGCCGCCGTGCAGCACGGTGATGACGACCAGGGCGCCGGTCGCCGATCCGTTGGTGAAGCCGATGACGTCCGGGCTGCCGAGCGGATTGCCCGACACGGTTTGCAGGATCGCCCCGCTGACCGCGAGCGCGGCGCCCACCGACACCGCGGTCAGCAGCCTGGGCAGGCGCAGGGTGTTGACGACGAAGTCGGCACTGGGCGAGCCCCGACCGATCAGGGCCCGCACCACCTCGGACAACGACAGCGTGAATTCGCCGGTGGTCAGGGTGACGGCCATCAGGGCCACGAGCGTGGCGAACGACACCAGGCCCACCACGACCGGACGGGGCCTGACCCGGATGGAGAATCGGCCGCGTCGATCGCGCAGGACCAGGCCGGGCGTCACAACGCCACCAGCTTCCGCCGGCGACACAACGCCAGGAACATCGGCCCTCCCAGGAGCGCGGTGACGATGCCGACCTGGATCTCGCCCGGTGATCCCAGCACACGACCCAGGACATCCGAACCGATCAGCAGGATCGGCGCGAGCACGATCGAGTACGCCATGACCCAGCGCTGGTCGGGGCCGACGATGAAGCGCGCCACGTGCGGAACGGCCAGGCCCACGAAGGCGATCGGGCCGGCCGCCGCGGTCGCGGTCCCGCACAGGAGCATCACCGCGACGACGCCGAGCACTCGGACGCGGCCGACCCGGATGCCGAGCCCGCGCGCGACGTCGTCGCCCAGGGACAACGCGTTCAGCGGCCGGGCGAGGCTCAAGGTCAGCAGCATCGCCGACACGACGAACGGCGCGATCACCCACACGACGTCGTACTGCCTGCCGGCCAGCGAGCCGACGATCCAGAACCGGTAGTCGTTGAACGCGCGCGGGTCCAGGAGCAACACCGCCGAGTCGAACGCATAGCACACGGCGGTCACCGCCGCCCCCGCGATCACCAGGCGCTCGGGCGTCGCGGGGCCGCGCCCGGACGAACCCACCACGTAGACGAGCACCGACGCGATCGCGGCACCGACGAACGCGAACCACAGGTGGCCCAGGACCGAACCCACGCCGACGTACGCGGTGGCCACGACCACACCGGTCGACGCGCCGGAATTCACCCCGAGCAGACCGGGGTCGGCGAGCGGATTGCGCGTCATCGCCTGCATCAGCGCCCCGGACAGGCCCAGGGCCATCCCGACCAGGATGCCCAACACCGTACGGGGAAGGCGGTAGTCGTGGATGACCAGTGCGGCCTTGGAACCGTCGTTGTGCCACAACAGGTTCCAGGCCTCGGTGAACGCGATGTCGCGCGAGCCCACCCAGACACTGACGAAGCACAGCAGCACCAGTACGGGGACCGCGATTGCCAGCCCCGTCACCCGACGCGTCGCCCGTGACGACGACGCGTCGGGGGAAACCGCGGTTTCCCGGCGAACGGATTCCACTTCCACGAGACGTCAGTTGGACTTGGCGGTGAGCAGCGGCAACATCTGGTCGATCGCGTACGGGATCGACAAAACCGTGTTGAAGGAGAACGCGGCGCCGACGTCCGGGTTCTCGTAGGGGACGAACAGGTCACGCTTGTCCTGGGAGACCTTCAGCTTGCCGTAGAACGGCTCGGCCTTGATGCGCGTGTTGTGTTCGGCTCCGGAGGTGACCCAGATCAGCCGGTCGGTGTCCAGGACGTCCAACTGCTCAGCGCTCAGGTTGACGACATTGGAGCCCGGCTTGGCGAGCGCGTCCACCCGGGGGTTGCTCCTGAACCCCAGCTCGGCGAAGAAGATCGCCTTGGGGTCGGTCTTGCCGAAGGCCGAGTAGATGCCCGCTTCGAAGGTGTCCGCCACGGTCACCGTCTGGCCCGCGAACTCGGGATGCTCCGCGCGAATGGCCTTGAACCGCGCGTCGATTCCCGCGATGCGCTGCTCGGTCTCGGGCTCCTTGCCGAGCGCCTTGCCGATCTGCCGCGTCATCGCCTGCCACGGTGCGCCGTAGTCGTCGAAGCCCTTGGGCTGGGCGACCACCGGGGCTATCCTGGCCAGCGTTTCGTACTGCTCCTTCTTCATCCCGGAGTAGACGGCGATGATCAGATCCGGCTGGAGCTTGAGGATCTTCTCCATGTTGTACTCGTCGCGCTCGCCCACGATCTGCGGCGTGGTGCCCCACAGGTCCTTCGCCCACGGCCACTTGCCGTACGGCTTCTCCTTGAACCAGTCGATCGCACCGACCGGCTTGGCGCCCAGGGCCAGGACCGTGTCCTGGTCGGACAGGCCCAGCGTGACGATCTTCTTCGGCTGAGCCTTGATCTGCGTGGCGCCGTACTTGTGCTCCACGGTGACCGGGAAGGTGCCGGCGGCGCCCGCCGCGGGTCCTGCGGAGGCCGGCGGATCGTTCGCGGACTTGTCGTCACCGCCGCCACCACAGGCGGTCAGCGCCAAGACCGCGGCGAACGCGACCGCGGCGAGCCGGGATTTGTCGGTGAGTCTCTTCACCAGGGGTGATGACGATCCGGACACGAACTCCTCTTCCAGGACAGGGCGAAGCACGCGGACTGCGCATCCGCGACCGATCGCTGAGCTGATTTAGGGGAGCCTAGCCTAAGGATGATCAAGTTTGGCTTTCGGGTGTGGTGGATTTCACGTCTTGTCGACTCATGTGCAGGGACGTCCGACGCCCGACGCCCGACGCCCGACGCCCGACGCCCGACGCCCGTGACGAGGGTGGGGCGATGATGCGGGCATGGGTATCTCCGAGGCTCGTTGCGATGTGCTGGTTGTCGGGGCGTACTTCGCCGATCTGATCTTTCGTGAGCTGCCCCGGACGGTGGCCGTGGGGCGTGAGACGTTCGCCGGCGGGTTCGAGATGTTGCCCGGTGGCGCCTTCAACCCGGCGATGGCGCTGCACCGGCTGGGGGACGACGTGGTGTGGGCCACCGACTTCGGAAACGACGAGTTCAGTCGGCACGTCCTGGCCGGGGTTCGGGCCGCGGGGTTGTCCGAGTCCGGATTCCGGCACCATCCGCAGCCCGTGCGCAGTGTCACGGTCGCGCTCTCGTACACCGCGGACCGGGCCATGGTCAGCTTTCAGGACCCGGTGACACCGCGCCCGGTGGACGAACTGGTGCGCGTGCACCGGCCGCGGGTCCTCGTACTGCCCGAACTGCGGTATGGCCCGGGGGTCGTGGAGACGCTGCGTGCGGTGCGGGAGGCGGGCACGTCGATCTTCATGGACTGCCAGGATGTTCCGGTCACGCTGGAGACGCCGACCGTGCGTGAAGTCCTGGCGTGTGTGGACGTCTTCGCGCCCAACGTCGACGAGGCGCTGCGCCTTACCGGTGCCGCCACGCCGGACGACGCGGCGACGTTGCTGGGCGAGCTGGTGAGCACGGTCCTGATCAAGCGCGGGAAGCACGGTGCGATCGCGCTGCGGGCCGGGAATCGGATCGCCGTTCCCGCCGCGCCGGTTCGCGTCGTGGACACCACGGGTGCCGGCGATTGCTTCAACGCCGGGTTCGTGCACGGCCTGCTCGCCGGCTGGGATCTGCCCCGATCTCTGGCAGCGGCAGTGGCCTGCGGATCGGCGGCGGCTACGGCTCCGGGATCGGGCGGGGCCCTGGACGCCGACGAACTGTCCGCGTGGCTCGCCCCGGCTGAGCCGGTGCCGCCGCTCCGAGGGACGCAACTTGAGCATCACCCTTGGTAGTTGCGGTACTCCCCACGGTTGCGCGCGCGTGTTAGCGTTTCGAGGTCGTCGGTCGACCACATTCTCCGGCTCATCGGGCGGAGCGCGTTTTGCACGTGGGTCGATCGACATTCGTTTGTGTGTGGGGTGTTCGTGGCGTGCTCATCGGTCCGTCGGGGGGTGTGGTGAGAGTCCTGGTCACCGATCTGGACGGCACGTTGTTGGGCGGTACGGACGCCGAACGCCTGCGGCTGCACGGGATCCTGTCGCGTCATCCCAAGATCACGGTGGTCTTCGCCACCGGCCGCGGACTGGCCTCGGTGCGCCAGGTGCTGGCCGACCCGCTCGTGCCCAGGCCACGGTGGGTCGTCGCCGACGTCGGAGCCAGCCTGGCCGACGGCAGGGACCTGAGTACCGTCGCGGATCTGCAGTCCCGATTGCGCGCGGGCTGGCCCGGTGCGGCACGGGTGCGCGACGGGCTCTCCGGATTCCCCGCTCTGAGGTATCAGGACGGGGTAGCGCAGGAGGGACGGTGTTCCTTCGAACTGCCTCCCGGGGAGTTGACCGATGAACTCAGCGCGGCGGTGGCCGCGTTGGGGTGCTCGTGGGCGTACTCGGCCGATCGCTACTTCGACGTTCTGCCCCCGGGGGCGAGCAAGGGCGCGGCGGTGGAGGCCCTGGCGCGCTCGTTGCATTGGGAACGGGCGGACATGCTGGTCGCGGGCGACTCGCTCAACGACCTGTCGATGTTCGGAATCGGCGCGCACGGTGTGGTGGTCGGTGGCGCCGAGCCCGCCCTGGAACGGGCGGTGGCCGGCGACGAGAGGGTGTACCGCACCGAACAGCACGGCGCGGCCGGGATCGTGGCCGCGTTGCGGAACCTGGGTTGGGTGGAGCCGGAACACGCGTTGGTCGTGGGCTATCACCGACCGCCCCGGATATGGACCTCCACGGGGTGGCGCGCTCCGGTCAGCCCGAACGGGATCCTGCCGACGTTGTGTTCGGTTCTCGGTGCGGAACACGGGGACAGCTCCCAGGTGTTGCCGGCGCTGTGGGTTGCGGGGGCGGTGGGGGAGGGGGACCACCTGGCCGGTGCCGGCGTTGGTGTGGGTGTGGGTCCGGGTTCGGGTTTCGGTCCTGGGGGCGGGGACGACGATCTCGGTCTCGCGTTGTCCTTGCAGCGGTTCGAACCCGCGGCGTGGTCGGCCTACTTCCACCGGGCCTGCAAGGAAACGTTGTGGCCGGCGCTGATGTCGCAGCCGGAACGCGTGCGCTTCGACAGTGCCGCCTGGGTCGAGTACCGAACCGTCAACCGCCGCTTCGCCGAACACATCGCGGCCCGGGCGGCCGAGCGGGCGACCGTGTGGCTGCACGACTACAACCTGTGGCTCGTACCGGGACTCCTGCGCGCGTCGCGGCCCGACCTGCGGGTGGGCCTTTTCCATCACACGCCGTTCCCGCCGGCCCGGATCTTCGACTCGCTGCCGGTAGCGGCCGAGGTACGAACTTCGCTGACGGCACTGGACTGGGCCGGGTTCCAGACCGAGGGATTCGCCGCGAACTTCCGGGCCACACTGGGCGATGCCGGTAGGGCGCCGCGGGTGGGTGTGCATCCGCTGGGTGTCGACCGCGCGGCTATCGACGCGATGGTGCGGTCGCGCGGGCCGCAGGCTCCGTCCGCCGTGGGTCACTTGGTGCTTTCCGTCGAGCGCTTGGACTACGTCAAGGCCCCCGAGCGCAAGGTCGCCGCCGTCGCCGCCCTTCTGGCCTCCGACCCGGACCTGCATGGTCGCTTCCGGTTCCGTCTGGTCTGCCCGCCGCCCGAACCCGGCATCACCGCCCACGATTCGACCCGCGTCGCCCTCGAACGTCGCATCGCCGACGTGAACGCCCGGTTCGGCACCGCGACCTGGCAACCGGTCGAATACCTCCCGTACAACCTCTCGTTCGTCGAGGTCGTGGACCACTACCTCGCCGCGGACGTGTTCTGGGTGACGTCGCTCCAGGACGGGATGAACCTCACCGCGAAGGAGTATGTGGCGGCCCAATCGGCCGCGGGCGGCAACGGCGTGCTGGTGCTGTCCCGCTACGCCGGAGCAGCCGAGGAACTCGCCCACGGCGCCCTCCTCACCGACCCCCGCTCGCCGGCCGACCTCGTGTGGGCGCTCCGACGGGCACTGCGAATGCCCCGCCGCGAACGCCGCACCCGCATGATCCACCTGTCGACCGCCCTCGGCCACGACCACCCTCGAAACTGGGCGGCCGGGATCATCGCGGCCATAGAGACCGACGACGCCGTCGACGCGAACTCAGGCCCTGTCGCCGCCGCGCCCGCAAGCATCGCGTAGCGCCGCAGATGGTCGGCGCGCGTCCCTGTGGGTGAACGTCCGCCCTGTGTGCCGTGGGGACGGTTCGTGCATCGGCGCACCTCGACCGGTTCGGTGCGCGCGAGATCGGCGCAGGCGGCCGTCGGTGTCGTGAACGCCTGTCGGGTGTGGGCAAGTTGGACCCCGCCTGGCCGGTTGAGTTCGTGTGCTCAGCACCAGGAGAGCGAGACGCCAGTGGATAGGCAGATTGTATGATTAACAGGCCCATGCGTGACATCACCGGAATCCATGGGCTCAGGCAGACCTTCACCCTCGACAGGTTGAAAATCGAGGTGGATCCGCAACAGTCGTGGGCGCGGGTGGGGGTTCGCGCCGATCCCGCACGCGGCGGCCGGTGAATCGGTCGGGTCATTCCTCGTAGGGATCCTCGAGGGTCGGGACGCACGGTGACAGCAGCGGCTCGGTGTGCTCGGTCACGTTTCCGCGAGCGAGCCCCAGGACGCGGAACTCGTTGTCGTGAGCGGGGTCCTCGTCGTCGCGGATGTGCACCGGAACGGTAAGTCCGTTGATGATGGCGGCAGTTGCGCGCGGGCCGCCCAGGTTTTGTCGGTGCCTTCGGGTGAGGGGGCTTCGGCCCGGTTTCGATGCCGGTGCTCAGTCGGTGCCGGGGGAGTCGGTCGGCGTGGTCTGGGCGAGGAGTCCGTCGACGAGGGCGCGCAGTCCCTGGGGGTAGCTGTCGCGGGCGCCCTCCTCGGCCCACAGGTGGGCGACGGCGGCGAGGTGGGGGACCCGGGTGGCGTCGAAGATTTCGCGGTAGGCGGGGTGCTCGTTGTTCTCCCGGGCCCGGGCGCTGTGGGCGCGGACGAGGACCTCGCCGATGGTGTAGTACCAGATGTCGCGGAACATGCGGACGGTCTGCGCGGGTGTGCAGCCGTGGTCGCGGGCGCCGCCGACGATGGCGTCGACCATCCACAGTGCCGATTCGTCGAGGAGGCCGACGAAGCCGTCGGCCGAGAGGATCTCCGCGGCCCAGGGCCAGGAGGCGAGCGCGTCGTGCATCGCGGTGGCGGCCGTGAGGATGCGCTCGCGCGGGTCCTCGGGGAGCGGTGGGCGTTCGATCTCGTCGATGTAGCCGTTGAGCAGCAGGACCAGCAGGTCGTCCTTGCCGCGGATGTGGTGGTACATGGTCGTCGCCCCGATGCCGGTCTCGGCGGCGAGCCGGCGCACGGTCAGTTTCTCCCAGCCGTCCCGGTCGATGAGCCGGCGCGCCGCCGTCAGGATCTGCGCGCGGGAGGTCACGGGCGGGCGGCCGGTGCGGCCGTGCGGTACGGGCGACGGGAGCGGTGAGGGCATCGCCCCATCATGCCGCTCCACCCTCTTGCGCCGCGAAACCGGTGCGGGGTCGGCCATGGGCGGTCGGCCGTTCCCGGGTCGACAGCGGCCTGCCTCGATGTTACTTTCGGAACATGTTCGAAAAGACATTCGGCGGCACGGGGGACGGAGTTCGCGATGACGAATAGGACGAATGCTTCGAGTGGCCGGCCGGGGCTCACGCTCGCCGTGGTGGCCGTCGTGCAGTTCATGGTGTCGCTGGACCTGTCCGTCGTGAACGTCGGACTTCCCGAGATCGCCGCCGGTCTCGGCTTCGGTGCGGTGGGCCTGACCTGGGTGATCCACGCCTACGCCCTCACGTTCGGCGGGCTGCTCCTGCTGGGTGGCAAGGCCGCCGACCGGTACGGCCGCAAACGGGTGCTGCTGCTCGGGCTGGGCCTGTTCGGCCTGGCCTCGCTTCTCGGTGGCTTCGCCCGGGAGCCCGGCCAACTCGTCGCCGCCCGAGCCGCACAGGGCATCGGGGCCGCCGCGCTGGCCCCGGCCGCGTTGGCGCTGCTGACGGCGACGTTTCCCACCGGCAAGGCCCGCGTCCGGGCCTTCGGGGTATGGAGCGCGACGAACGCCGCGGGGGGCGCCTTCGGCGTCCTGATCGGCGGCCTGCTCACCGAGTACGCCGGCTGGCGCTGGGTGATGTTCGTGAACGTGCCGATGGCGGCCTGCGCGCTGGCCCTGGCGTGGCGCGGCATCACCGAGAGTGCGCCGACCTCGCGAGGAGGGCGCCCCGACGTACTCGGTGCCGTCCTGGTCGCGGCGGGCATGACCCTGCTGGTGTTCGGTGTCGTGCGCACCGATCGGTATGCGTGGACCTCGCCGGTCACCCTGATCACCCTGGCGGTCGCCGTCGCGCTGCTGGTGGCGTTCATCCAGGTCGAGCGGACCACCGCGCGTGAACCCCTGATCCGACTCGGCCTGTTGGCCAATCGCGCCGTGGCCGGTGCGAACGCCTACAACCTCCTGGTGGGCGCGGCCATGGCCTCGGCCTTCTACTTCGCGTCCCTCTACCTGCAACGAGTGCTCGGGACGGGCGCGGCGCTGACCGGGACCATGTTCCTGCCGCTCGCCTTCGGCGTGATCGCCGGTTCCGTGGTCGCCGTCAAACTCGGCTACCGCTTCGCTCCGCGCCACCTGTTGGTGGCCGGCGGAGTCCTGACCGCGACCGGACTCGCATGGTTCGGCCGGATCGGCCCCGACGGCAGCTTCGCCGGCGACGTCCTGGGGCCCTCGATCGTCGCCGGCCTCGGCTTCGGGTTGTGCCTCGGACCGGTCGTCTCCATCGCCACCGCCGGCGTCGCGCCGCACGAGGCCGGCACCGCGTCGGGCCTGCTCGCCAGTTCACGCCAGATCGGCGCTTCGCTCGGACTCGCCGCCCTGGGCACCGCCGCGCACGAGCGCACCGGTGACACCGGTACGCGCGAGGCCCTCAACGACGGATACGCGCTCGGCCTGACCCTCGGCGCCGTGCTCCTGGTCGTCGCCGCCGTCATCGCCCTCACCGTCCTGCGTCGGACCAGCCCGCCGTCACGAGTCGACCAGGTCGACCGAACCGACGACCGCGATCCCGTCCCCGCACGGGACTGACCGGAGGCGCGACGCGTCGAGAAGGGACGGGGAGTCGGATCCCCGTCCCTTCCTGATTGTTCGGCATCGAATCAATTGCTCAGCATATCTTGACCATTTGCGGCACGGGGGGCCGGCTGAGCCGCCGCCCACGTGCCCAACTCGGCCGATGCGCACGGCGGGTGCGCGTCCGCGTGGGTGTTGTTCCGGTGTTCCGGTCCGTGTTGCGCCGCCGCATGCACCCCTACGCGAGAGGATCGACATGCCGAAGATGCCTCATGGCGTACGCGTCGCGCTGGACGCGGAGTTGGCCGCCGCCCGCGCCGCCGGGCCGGGAACGCGGGGGTGGGCGCATCTGGAGCGGGCGCACATCCTGTCCCAGCCGTGGGCGTGGCCACACGTGCGTGCGCACGGCGCGATGCTCGCCCGCGCGGTGCGTACCCGCGACCCGCGCGAGGCGGTCGGCCAACTCGTCCGGCTCGCGGTCGCCGCGCCCGGGTCGGCCACCGGGCGCTACCCGGTCGGGAACACCGGCCGGGGGAACGTGTCCATGAGCGCGCCGATGTCGACCCCTGCGGAGCTCGCCGACCTGTTCGCCGCCGCTGTCGGTCCGGCGCGCACCCGCCCGCGATGAGCCCGCCCGTGCCGCCGACCGCGAACGGCCGTTTGTCCGGGGCCTCCGTCAACTCGCTTGCGCCGCCGCGCGGTTACAGCCGTCGGCGTTTTTCCTGGTGGTGCGAGAACGTGTGGTCGTTCGGGCGTGGTGGGTGAGATTTTGCGGTTTCGACTTGGACGCGGGATGCCCGGTGGGCGAGTTATGGGGTGAGAGGCCCTCGGGCCTCGTGGACGCCGCCGGGGACAAGCGCTTCGTCCCCGGCAGGGTCCGCGCCGGACTTCACGGAAGGATGCGCTGCCTTGAACGAAATTCTCGGCCCCGAGGCCAGACAACTGTGGCTGGTCATAGGCGTGCTGGTCGTCGTCGTGCGCGCGCCGCTCGGTGCCCTGATGCGCGGCACGGCGTTCCCCGAGCCGAACCACCGTTGCGGCTCCGGGCATCGCCGGACGCGCCCCGCGCGCGGCAAGGGCGGCGGACGATGACCGAACCGCTGCGCCCCGACCAGGCCCGAGTCGTGGAAATGGACCCGGTGGACCTGGTGGACCTCCTGCGCGTCGACTTCGTGGCCTTCTGCCACAGCCACCACCCGACCCTGACCCGCTTCGCGTACGACCACCTCGGATCGCGCCCCGAGGCCGAGGACATCGTCGCCGAGGTCCTCCTGGCCCTGTACCGGCGCTGGGACGACGTACTGCGCGAGCCCGCCCCGCCGGTCAAGCGCGCGTTCCGCATGCTGACCGACGCCCTCGAGGACCGTCGCCTGCGCCGCGACCTCGACCGCGACTCGCTCGACCGCGACTCGCTCGGACGATGGCGTCCCGCCCCGGGCGGCCCGGTCCTCGACGCGCCCAAGGACTTCGTACGGTTCTGTCGCGAGCACCAGCAGACGCTGACCGACCACGCCTGGAAACAACTGGGCTGTCCGCACGACGCCGACGAGGCGGTCGCCGACGTCCTGCTCGCCCTGTCCCGACGCTGGCCCGAGATCGTCCGTCATCCCGGGCCGCCGCTCGCGCTCGCCTACGAGATCCTGCGCCGGCGCGTCGTCGACATCCGCCGCCGCCGCGGGCGCAGCCTCGAGGTACCGATCGACTTCACCGCTCCCGGCGCCCCCGACGTCGCCTCCACGACCACCGCGGACCCGGCCGCCCTCGTCCCGCAGCTGGACACCCTCGACCGCACCATCGCCGCCATGCCCGCCAAACGCGCCACCTGCGCCCGCCTGCACCTGGTGATGCAACTGCCCCTCCAGGACGTCGCCGACTACCTGGGAGTGACCATCTCCACCGTGCGCAGCCACGTCCACGCGGCCCGCAAACAACTCGCCGGCGCCCTCGACCGAACCCGGCACGCCCCACCGGCCCCCACCCCACCGACCCCCACGCACCCTCGGGAACCCAACGCATGAACGACCTGACCCCGCTCGACCGCGCGCTCCAACAGCGCCGTCGCGACATGGACACGGCCTTCGCCGACTACGACCCCGCCGCCGCCACCCGCCGCCTGGCCGACCTCATCGTCCAGGAGGAACTCGTGGCCGCACTGGTCCGGCCCGCCGGCATCGGACGCCCGCGCGGCGCGGGTTTCACGGACGCCCACGCCGCGCAGAACGCCGCCGCGGCGGAACTCGAACAGTTCTGCCAGGCGATCGTCGCCCGACCGACCACCGGCCCCCTCCTCGGGGATTTCGTGCAAAGGCGCATTCCCGCGGGGGCGCTGGTGTTCGGATGTCTGCTGTACCTCACCGGGCGGCCCGCACCCGCCGCGTTCTGGTGGAGGTACGCCGCCGGCGCCGACACCGTCGAGGCGATGCGCCTGCTCACCCTGCACCATCGGGTCGAGGGCGAACCCGAGGACGCCCACCACTGGGCCGGCCGCCTGCACGCGGCCACGCCCGCCCCGGTGCCGGCCGAGATCGAGGGCGCGGGCGATCCGCAGGCGTACGTCGCGCGTGTGGAACCGGGCATCGAGGAGGTCGACGATCCCGACCTCGGCGAGATCTGCCGACCCAACGACCGCTTCCCCCGTCTGCTCGCCGCCGCCGGACACGTCTAGGCAGGTTCGGGGCGGGTTCGGGGGATCTCGACGCGGCGCGGGCGCCGCGCGGTCGCGGTGCCGGACGATACGGCCGCGCCGGGATCCCCCGGACCGGAGTCGGCCGACACCTCGCCCCGCCGACGCGGTGGGCGGTACCCGGAACCGGCCGGGTTCCGCCCGCCACGTCCGCCATGCCCCGCACGCCCACCCGCCGCCAGGAAGGTCGCTTCCGCCATGACCCGCACGCACCGAGCCCTCGCCCGCCCGCGCCTGGCGACGCGATCGCACGGACTCCACCTCGTAGTCACCCCACGCGGTGAACTCGACGTGGCCACCGTGCTCCCGCTCACCCGCGCCCTGGACGCCTTGACCGGAATCGACCGACCCCACGTGATCGTCGACCTGGGCGAGGTGACCTTCCTCGGAGCCCGCGCCATTTCCGTGCTGGCCCGAGGCCGCGAGCGTGCCCACGCCCGCAACGGCGACCTGCGCCTGTTCCGGGTCGACCCGTTCGTCCGGCACGTTCTGCAACTTCCGGGCCTGCGAGCGGACTTCGACATCATCGACGCTCTCCCCGCGCTGCCGGGCGAGTCTTGACGCCAGGGAGATCCGTGACCACGCGGGCCGGTACCCCGCGCACGGCGCCGGCCCACGCGGCGGGGTGTCGGCGGTGTCCGGGAAAACGACGAGGCCGGGGCGCCCGACGGCACCCCGGCCTTGCAAGTCGAGGGCGAGGAAAGCGAAGGGACTGGTTCAAGGAGTGAGAAGGAAGTCCGTTCATGGCCTCGCCGAGGCCAACGCTAGCACTACGCGGGGATCAGGTCGCGCAGGTTTTCCGGGGTGAAGATCCGGGAGTCCGGGTGCAGGCCGTCCGGGCGGGCCAGGCCGATGTAGGTGACGGGGCCGTCCGGGATCGTCTCGGGGTCCCACAGCGTGGTGGTCGCGGCTCGGTCGGCCATCAGGTCGGCGAGGTATTCGATGGTGAGATGCTCGCGCTCGAGCATGCCGCGCAGCAGGGTCGCGACGGACACCCGGTTCCCCTCGACCGTGTTGGAGTCGGGGGCGCCCTGGAGGTACAGGTGCAACCACTTGGCGCGCCAACGGCCGTCGCTCCCGCGCAGGAACGCCAGCGGCAGCGCGACCCGGCCCGGGCCGCGCAGGTCCGACTTCATCCGCACGGTGCGCGGCTCGAAGGGACGACCCTGCTGCTCGGCGTCGCGCAGCATGAAACCGAAGAACGACTCCTCGACCTGCTCGAAGCCCTCCCCCGAGTAGATGTCGACCTGCGGGACGATGTAGCTGCCGGTGACACCGCCCAGGCGCAGGTTGATGAACTCCGAGGCGCCGTCGGGCGCGTCGGTGATGTCGCCGGAGTGCTCGCCCTCGTACGAGGTGAGGGCGGTGAAGGACAGCCAACCGACCGTCGCGTACGCGTCGTCCAGCATCAGCGCCGACAGGTCGTAGTCGGTGCTGTGTCGGGTCTGCTTCCAGTACACGAAGAACCGCAGCAGTTCGCCGTCGACGGGGGAGAGCGAGCCGCGGGGCAGTACGCCCAGACCGGCGGCCGTCGCCTTCCCGCTGAGCGGGAGCGCGACGTCGAGGATGTCCGGGTCGATCAGCAGGTGCCCCGGCTCGGGGAGGCGGCGGCGCGTCTCGGCGTCCAGAGCGGCGATCAGCCGCTCGCGCTCGGGCGATGGCACCGGTGCGCGGGTGTCGGCGGCCGCCCAGGCGCGGCCGAGGCGGTTGACGAAGATGCGGCGTGCGGTGCTCTCGTCGCTGCGGTTGTGGAAGTGCTCGCGGACCGACAGCAGGACGCGCCCAGACACCCGCGCCGCGAGTTGCTCCGCGGCGGCCACGACGGCGTCGCGCTCCTCCTGGGTGCCGCACGTGCGCAGCAGGCGGTCCAGGGCGCGAAACAGCCTGCCGGGAGCGGCCGTCAGCAGGCGCGTCGCCCCGGTGACGTCGCCGGCGCGGAGCAACTCCTCGACGCGGCTGTCCAGGGACGGCGCCTTCAGTTCGCCCCGGGCCACGGCGAACACGTCGGCGGCGTGCGGCCAACGGGGGTACTCGTGCGGGTGCAGCCGCTCGCCGAGGCGCTTGAAGGGCTCGCGGTGCGCGGTGACGTCGGCGAGTTTGGCCGGGGTGGCGGCGACGAGCGTGTCGAGGGCGGCGAGCAGGGCCCGGCGTACGGGACGGGACAGGGCCTTGAACCGGGTCGGTTCCACGAGGGTCACGTCGCCGTCCGCGAGCGCGCAGGCCAGGCGGAGCACGTCGGTGACGGTGTCCACGAGGAGGTCCGCGCCGATGTCGAGACGGGCACGGTTGACGACGGCGCGGTTCTCCCGGATCGGGATCGCCTCGGGCCTCGGGCCGTTGGCGCAGTGCGCGGCGAGCACACCCAGGTCGCGCAGACCCTCGTCGCCCAGGGGGGTCGTGCTTCCCGCCAGGGCCAGGTAGAGGGCGGTGACCTCCTCGTCCGGGGCGCCACCGAGGTGCAGGATCGTCAGGCGGTCGCCCGCGGCGGCGATCAGCTCGTCGTGGGCCGCGAGCATCTCGGCATACGTGTGCCGGTAGTTGCCGTACGACGGCAGGGTCAGCAGGTCGACCACGCCGGTGCCGAGCCGGGCCGGTACGTCGTCGTGCGACGCCTCGTCGGCGAGCGCCTCGACTATGCAGCGTGTCCAGAACTCGACGGTGTCCGGCACGTTGGCCGGGAAGTCGATGAAGTAGCTGTTGTGCTCGACGTGGTCGCCGACCATCTCGCGGACGGTCTTCAGCGTACGCGTGGCGATGTCGAGGACCGTGTCCTGGGCCAGTCCCGACAGCCGTTCCAAGAGATCCGCCGACATCTTGAAGCCCACGGTCAACAGCGCGGCGTCGAATTGCCGTGCGGCGACGTCGCCTTGCCCGGTGGGTCCGGAGGGGACCGGGAGGCGGCGGGCATGTCGGACGATCAGGGCTTCGAGAGAGTGGGCCATCCGGCATGGTCCCAGACCGCGCCGAGCGCCCGCACTCGGGTTTCCGGGCGCCGGCGGGCCGCGGCCGGGCCCGGCGTAGACTCCCCGGCCGAGTCGGAATGCCTTGGAGGCGCTTGTGATATCCCGCCCGTTGGCGGTGTTCGACCTGGACGGCACCGTGGCCGATACTCGTCACCGGTTGCACCTCGTCGAGTCGCGTCCGCGTGACTGGACGGCGTTCTTCGCGGCCGCGGCGCACGACGCGCCGCTCGCGGAGGGCGTCGCGCTCGCGAGGGACAGCGCCGAGACACACGAGGTGGTGTACGTCACCGGTCGCCCGGAGCGCTGCCGCCGCGACACCGTCGCCTGGCTGGACCGGCACGGCCTGCCTTCCGGCCGGCTGCTGATGCGCGCCGACCGGGACCGCCGTGCGGCCCGTGTCGCCAAACCCGAATTGTTGCGCAAACTGGCTCGGGGTCGGACCGTCGCCATGGTCGTCGACGACGATGCCCAGGTCTGCGACGCCTACGAGGCCGCGGGATTCCGCGTGGTCCGGGCCGACTGGATGCCCACCTCGGCGATCCTGCGGCAGGCCCAGAACGACGAAGGCCGCACCTGATCCTGTCCCGCGAACTCCCCACCGGAGCAAGGCTTTGGCGCCGCCGTCGCGTGAATTGGATATCCGTTGGAGGCGGGCAACGGGAAGGATGGGCCCGACCCGTTTCTCCCTTCGACCAAAGGAATCACCAGTGAGCAAGCTCGGTCGGAGCGCCGCCGCGGTAGTGGCGTCGGTGTCGCTCTTCACGGGTGTGGGCGTCGCGCTCGCGCCGTCCGCATCCGCCGCGAGCCACCCGGCGTGCTACCGGGATCTCAGCGATCACACCGCCAAGATCACGGGCAACAACGTCAGCCTGCGCAAGGCCAAGGGCACCTGGAACCCGATTCTGCGGGTGCTGCAGAAGGGCGCGAAGGTCACCGTCTACTGCCAGGGCGTGGTGTACCGGGACGGCGACGCCGAGGCCAGTGAGTGGTACTACGTCAAGCACCAGGCGTCGGGTATCAAGGGTTGGGTTTCGATCAAGTACGTCCGCTGACCGACCGTCCCGAACGCGGCCGCGTGCGGCCGGCCACCCGATCCCGGCACCCGGGATCGGGCCGCCGAAGCACGGTCGGCGCTCTCGCGCTCGGTCGAGACGGGGGAGCGACCTCGTCCGAGCGCGGGAGGCGGTCGGCCGCACTCCACCGGCACCGAGTGTGGGAGGCAGTCGGCCGGCCCCACCGGTACGCGGTAATCCGGGCTCTCCGCGGTGGCGCGACCCGGCCCTCGCTCAAGCCCCGTGTGGGCCCGGTCATCGACTCCCGGCCGCCGCCCCCTTGCCCCCGTCCGACCAGAGCTCGTACTGGACCAGGAGCAGCCAGGCGCTGAACCACGGCTCCTGCGGCAAGCCGGCGGGGGCGCTCGGACCGCCTTCCAGATGGCTCCGGTACGCGTGCGCGTACGTGTCCAGGACGAGATCCACCGCCGCGTCCCGATCACCGGCCAGCCGTACGGCGGCCAGGTACACCCGCTCCACGCTCCGCAGCGCCGCGTCCGTGAACTCGTCGGGTTCGTACGGGTCGCCACCGGAGGGCGTGGGCGGGTGAGGGAGTGCGGATTCGACGATTTCCAGGCTCATGACAGCTGCTCCCGAGGTGGTATGCCAACACCTCAACCTTCACGCCTACGACGTCGTCGATCAACGCCCGATGCCCGCCTCATCGTTTACCCCCACTCAACGAATCCCGCCTCCCGAAGCCCCGCCATCCGACGGGCGGGGTCGGTGGTGTGGTCGTGGGGGCGGGGTTCGGGGGATGCGGGGGCGGGGGTCAGGAGTCGGTGCGGGGAGGGTTGGGTTCCGTCGATCGGGGGGTGTCGGGTTCGGGGTGGTCGTCGGGGTCGGTGAGTTCTTGGAAGAGGGAGATGTGGAGGTCGGCGGGGGCGTCGAGTCTGGAGTTCAGGGAATTCCAGGGGGTGAGGGTGGGGGGTGCGATCTGGGTGGCGCCTGCGGCGACGAGGTGGGTCGTCGCGGTGCGGGTGTCGTCGACCTCGAAGGCGATGCGAATTCCGGGTGCGACCTGACGGCCGACCTCGACGTCGTCGATCATTCGCTTCTGTTCCGGGTTCGCGATCTCCAGGGTGGCGCGGCCCGCGTCGAGGATCGCGACGCGGGCGCCGCCGTCCCCGGAGAAGGCGGCCTGCTCGGGCAGGCCGAGGGCGTCACGGTAGAAGGCCAGGGCGGCCTCGAAGTCGTCCGCCTCGACGACCAGGCGTAGTTGACGTACCTGCGGTGTCTTCGGAGCCTCGGGGGGCGTCATGTTCTCTCCTGGGATGAGTCGACGGGATGTCTCGCCGCACGCCGAGCCGCCGTACGGGTCGACGTGCGACCCGGATGGATCGAATGCATCGAACGGCTCCACTATCGCGGTATCCGTCTCGGAGTCGGGCATTGATCCCGTGTCGCGCGACGGCTACGGCAGACGGCGTCCGGGGCGGGCGGCCCGGCGTTCGTCGGCGTCGAAGCGGGTCAGGGCGCGTGCTCCCGGTTCGAGCGCGCGGATCAGGGCACGAAGGTGCGCGCCGGGCAGGCCGCCCACCGCGTCGGCGATCTCCTCCGCCGCGTCGCGGGTGATCTCCTCCACCACGGCGTCGGCGGGGGCGCGTGGCCCGAGCTTGCTCACCGCCGCGGCCGCGCGAGTGGGGGTGAGCAGGGCCGCCGCCCGGACCAGGAGCCACGCGGGCACGCCGGTCGCGCCCTCGGGCGGCGCGAGGTACGGGCGGGAACCGGCGAAGCGCTCGTCCTCGGCGAAACCGTTCTGCTTGACCTTGGCCACCGGGCGGGCGCCGGAGCCCTTCGTTCCGGCGTCGCCGTGCTCCCACCAGTCTCCGGCGGGCTTGAGTACGTACCCCTCGGCGAGGTTGCCCACGAGTGCGGGCAGCCCGAACAGGCCCGGAACCAGGCTGGGATACGCGCACGGCAACCGCTGGAGCGAGTTGAGCGAACCGTGCGCGAGAGTCGGTACGCAGCGCAGCCCGGCCCCGGCCGCGGCATCGCGCAGAGCACGCTCGGAGATCCAGCAACGCCCGTTCTCGGTCTCGACCGTCGTGTCGAACAGCAACCAGTGCAGATCCGGTGTGTACCAGACGCCGGTCTGCACCGGCTCGACCGCGGAATCCGCGGGAACATCCGGATGCGGGTAGTGCCCGCCGGCCAGTTCACCATAGATGGTCACCACGGCCGCGTCGCCCCACACACCGCGCAGCTCGGCGGCGAATCGTGCGGCGGACACCGACAACCCCGGCCAGATCCTGCTGACGCCGAAGAAGTCGTCGAGCAGGTCGTCGGAGAGCAGTTCGCGTCGCTTCGCGGGCCGGACCCCAAAACCGTCGCACACCACCGCGAAGTGCGCCCCGTGCACCTTCTCCTGCGCGAGCCATTCCCGACCCCCGGCCATCCCGAGCCGCGCCTTCGCGGAGATCTTGGGGTAGGGAATCCAAACGGAACTGTGGGACGCGGCCTCGGACATGTCGAAATCCTCCGGCGTACGCCCGATCGCGGGCAACAGGGTTTCCGGGCGGCGGCGGTACGACGACAAGCACCGGGTGCGGGCAACGATCCCACCGGCTGCGCCGCGTACGTGGCCGACGTCTGCGGCCATGAGGACTCGCGTCCCCGCGTCTCGTACCGCGCCCGCGCCCGTTGCCCCGCGCCCGTTGTCCCTGCGCCCTGTGCCCTGTGCCCTGGGCGCGACGCCCCGGCCGCGCGTGGCGACCGCCGCGGGGGCACCGGACGCCGGCGCCTCTCGGGGGTGCCCCCGAGGCGGCACCGATCCACGGCCGTCGTATGTGAGACAAGTCATCTGACGGAGCGTCAGTTCCAGAGTGGCGGCCCTTGATCACGTGCACGGTACATGCGTGACTGTGATCGATAGTCGATCGATGACGGGCGCGGCTCGCCGAGTCTCAGGAGCACCATGGAACAACCCCGTGACCATTCCGCGTCGCCCCCGACCGGGCCCGACGCCGGGCCCGAGGCCCACCCGGCCACACTCGGGGTGCGAGTGCGGCGGCGACTGCTGGTGCCGGTGCTCGCGTTCGGTGGTGTCCTGATGGCGCTGATGCAGACCGTCGTGGTGCCCATGCTGCCGGACCTGCCTCGCGCGACGGGTTCCTCGCCCTCGACGGTGAGCTGGATGCTCACCGCCACCCTGGTGACCGGCGCGGTGCTCAATCCGGTCCTGGGTCGGGCCGGGGACATGTACGGAAAGCGCCCGGTGCTGATCGGCGCACTGGTGACGATGACCGTCGGGTCGGCGCTGTGCGCGCTCACGTCCGACATCCGGGTGCTGATCGCCGCCCGTGCGATGCAGGGCGCGGCCGCCGCGGTGGTGCCGCTGGCCACCAGCATCCTGCGCGACGAACTCGCGGGGCACCGCATCGGATCCTCCGTCGCGCTGATGAGCTCCACCGTCGGCATCGGCGCGGCGCTGGGCCTGCCGCTGGCCTCGGTGGTGGTCGAACACGCCGACTGGCACGCGCTGTTCTGGGTGACCACCGCGCTG
This sequence comes from Embleya sp. NPDC025285, assembly GCF_055558835.1. NCBI lineage: Bacteria > Bacillati > Actinomycetota > Actinomycetes > Kitasatosporales > Streptomycetaceae > Embleya > Embleya sp. NPDC025285. The sequence continues at coordinate 40,274 of NZ_JBVHLU010000063.1, read as the reverse complement.
GGCACGCTCACCGCGATCGCCTCGTGGTGGGTGGTTCCGAACTCCCCGGTGCGTACCCGCGGCCGCTTCGACGTCGCGGGCGCGGTGCTGCTGTCGGTGGGTCTGGTGGCGCTGTTGCTGGCGCTGTCCAAGGGCGCCGTCTGGGGCTGGGGCAGCATGCCCGTGGCCGTGTCGGCGGCCACCGGCGTGGTGGCCCTGGGCCTGTGGGTCTGGCGCCAACTGCGGGCCCGTGAACCGCTGGTGGACCTGCGGCTGGCCGGACGCCGTACCGTGGCGCTGCCGCACACCGCCGCCCTGCTCACCGGCTTCGCGTTCTACGCGAACTGGTTGGCCACCGCGCAACTGGTCCAGGCCCCCACCTCGACCGGGTACGGCCTGGGCGCGTCGGCGCTGACCGCGAGTCTGTGCCTGGTGCCCGGAGGACTCGTCATGGTCTGCATGTCCTCCGTCTCCGCGCGACTGTCGGCCGCCCGGGGCGGCCGCTGGACGCTCCTGGCGGGATCCCTGGTGATCGCCGGAGCGTACGTGTTCCGGATCTTCACCAGCGGCACCCTGTGGACCATCGTCCTGGGCGCGACCCTGTGCTCGGTCGGCACCGGGCTGGTGTACTCCGCGCTGCCCACCCTCGTCCTGCAAGCGGTGCCGCAGGAGCAGACCGCCTCCGCGACCGGTCTCAACGTCCTGATGCGCACGATGGGCCAAAGCGTGTGCAGCACCACGGTGGTGGCCGTCCTGGCACAGTTCACCACCGACGTGCACGGCACCGCGTACCCCACCCTGCACGCCTACCTCATCGTCTTCGCCCTGGCTGCGGCGGCGGCCCTGGCCGCCGCCTGCACCGCGGCGGCACTTCCCGGAAGGCCCTCGGCGAAATCGGTCACCGACCCCGCACCCTCCGCCGCGCCTGCCGCCGGACCCGCCACCGGCACTGCTCGCGCGCGGGTCCCGGTGGCGTCGGCGCCGCCGAAGTGGCGTTCGGCACCGGCCTATTGACCGCTCGACCGCGCGACCGCCCGGCCGAGGGCGTGCGAAGGCCCCGGCGCATCGGGTGTCCCGTCCGATCGGACGGGGCCGGACGATGCGCCGGGGCCGGTCACGCGATGCCGCGCGAGCGGCGCGCCGGGGTGGTCACGACAGGGTCAGCGTGATCGTCCCGCCATAGGTGCCCGGTGCCGCGTACGCCGGTACGGTCAGCGCCAAGGCGGCGTCCGCGGTGAAAGTGCCGCCGGTCGGGCCGGCGCCCGGAGCCTGCGTGCACAGGGTCGCGCCGGACCCGATCGGGCCGGTCGATCCCGAGGACACGGTGGACGGGCTTCCCTGGGCCGCCGCGCAGGACGGCGTCCAGGCCACGTTCGCGGCCGGGATGGTGCCCCGGTCCGACGTCAGGTCGGACACCGACCCGGTCAACTGCCAACCGAGTTCGCTGCCGCGCGCGTCGACCACGGTCACCCGGTTCAACGCCGCGTGCATGGTCTGCACCCGGCCGTTGAGGGTGGTCGTACCGAAGTCGATCCCCGCCGCGGTCTGGGTCATCGTCAGGCCGCCGGGGGTGATCGTGCCGGTGAGTGACTGCTCCAGGCCGCCGCCGCCGTCGGTCACCGTGAACGGCACCGACATGCCCTCGTCCTCGAAGCCCGCGACGGCGCGAATCGCGGCGTCCTCGGCGGCCCCGATCACGTACTCGGCGGCGAACTTGCCGTCGGGAGAGGTCATGACACTGATCGGGACGTCGGAGATGTTGCCGTCCGCGTCCACACCGCTGATCTGGAGTTCGTAGTTGGGAACCCAGTCGTGGCCCTCGAGCCTGACCACGGTGCCCACCGGACCCGAGGTCTTGTCGGCCGTGAGCACCCGTTGCCCCGGCACGAACGCCTTGATGGAGAGGGTGTCCGTCGCCTCCTTGGAACCGTCGGAGACGCGCACGACGTAGCGGCCGTCGTCGATGCCGAACGGGTACAACATCGCGGTCCCGGTCAGGTTGCCCTGGGCGTCGATGGCGAGCGTGTTCATCAGGAACTTGCCCGCATCGCATCCGCTGCCGTTCGCGTCGCACAGCGCCACCTGCGGAGTGCCGTTCGGCGCGAACCTGCTGCCGGTGAGCGTGATGGTCGAACCCGAGTAGACGTCACCGTCCGGTGCCTGGAGAACCGGCAGCTCCACCTCACCCGGCTCCACCGTGATCGACGCACCCACCGGCACCGTGGTCGTGGGCAGGCACCGGGTCTCGGAGTCGAAGCCGAACGCCTTGGTCCACGTCGAGTGCTGAAGCGGCGTCAGGTTCACGGTCCCGGCGTCGGTGAGGGTGACGGTGCCCTTCATGTCGGTGACGATCAACTCCTGGCCGAGCGGGGTCTCGGGATTCTTGCGTTCACCCTCGACGTCCATCTCTCGGATCTGCGCCCCCGACAACCCGATCCTGCCCTTCGGCAGCGTCGAGTCCTTCTCCACCTTGGTCACGATCGGCGTGTTCGGCGGCACGATGCCGTACGACAGCCACTTCCAGTTCACCGTGATCGTCTCGCCCACCTTGTACGTGGGTTTGACCGGGTCCACGGAGATGTCGACCTTGGTCTGCGACGGGTCGATCGGAAGGTCCGGCAGCGTCTGGTTCGTGCATTGCGACGTGTACTCGATGGGCGCGGCATGCGCGGCCGGCGCCAGTGCCGCGATCCCCGCCATTCCCAGCATCCCCGTCACCACGACGGCCGTGGCCCTGTGGGGAATCAATCTTCGTAACCCCAAAACCGTGCTCCTTCGTGAACTGATCCCCACCCGCCGGGGACGAGTGGGAGATCGCTTCCGCAAGTCGTCCCGGCTCCGGGCCACGCGCGATCGACATCCGTCGGATGCGGGGCGGCATGCGAAGGTCCAATGATGCTGGGGAATCTGTACGCAAATCGCTCGGAAATCAATAGCGGTGAACAGTCGATTCAGGTGACACGTGTCGACTCCGCGCGTGGTCTCAAATCCAAGATCATTCACCGGCGCCCGGATTTCACCGTCGTTACGGTTTCCTCTCGAAGGGTCTTGACCTGCGGGCGATCCTTAGGGAGCTTTGCTTTGTCGCATTCGCCGAACGGCCGGCAGGATACGCGACCGCACGGCTACGTCCGGGCTGCCCGGCCCGGTTCTCACGAATGGCAATCACTGCATCACGTTCGGCGCTCGGGGCCACGTGTGCGTTGCGCAGTCCCGCGCTTCGAGGTCGATGCGGAAGGGACTACTTCTCATGTCGAAGATCAGAAGCGCGGCCATCGCGGGGGTGTGCGCGATCGGCGCCACCGCCGCCATGGTCACCCCGGCCTCCGCGGCGGGTACCGGCAAGGCGACCTACGACTGTGGCATCTACGGCAGTTCGGTCGGCGCCACGTTCAACCGCAGCGCGACCAACCTGCTCACGCTGACGGCCAGCATCACCTACTGGGTGCCGACCGCCATCCCGGCGGGTGGCATCACGGGAACGCTCACCGGCAACCAGAGCGGCCTGGCCAACCCCACGGCGATCAGCGCGGGGGTGCACACCAGCATCGTCCTGCAAAAGGCGGCCAGTGTGGGCATCCCCAGCGCGCCGAGCAGCATCGTCATGACGATCACGCCGCCCGGGCTGACCGTCACCTGCACCCTGAAGGCGTCCCCGGCTCCGACCGGCTTCCCGATCTGATCGACTTCCGATCCGGTCACGATCCAAACGGACCGGACGCGGTCGAACGGGACACGCGTGCACGGTTGAACATCACGCGCGTGCGGACGAACCGAACCGGTTCGGTCGCCGGCCTCGGGTACCCGTGGTGGATGCTGTCCGTAGTGCAAGTACGGACAGAACCACGGGCACCCTCGGCCCCGGCCGAACCGCCACGCCAAGGCACCGCCCGGGACGCGGTGGGGCATACGGGAGTACGAACGTACAACACGCCCCGGTGCCCCACGCAAGCCTGGGAACACCGGGCCGAGTTCCCGCCCGAAGGCGGGGGCTCGGCCGCGTGCGGATACGCCGGGGACGGGCAATCGGTGATCGCGTGTCGAGGTCGAGCGCGAGTTGCGTGCCAGTCGAGTGCGAACCTCGGCGCGAACCGAGTCCGAACCGGGTGTGCGCCGACTCCGGGCCGGGCCCGATCCGATAGCGAGACGATTCCGAGTCGATACCGAGCCGGTACCGAGCCGATTCCGACAACAATCGAGCAGTATCAAATCGAGATCGTCCTCTTCGAATTGCGACGTCTTCGTGGTCCGCCTTCATTCGATGATCCACGGTGCTTCCGATGGCATATGCAAGCACACAATCGGGTTCTCCGAATATCGGACCGGAGGGGTGGCGTTCTCACCCGATCGGCGGAGTAACAATCAGTTCGACGGTCATAACTTGGAGTGAGTGATTGGTGGACGGATCAGCTCTGGGGGTTTGACATGCCGACGAATCCGATCGAAGTGGGCTCCGGGGACGCGCGCTACGACGCCCTGCGCCGCGGGTTCAATCAGCGCTGGATCGCCCGGCCGGACTACGTGGCGGTGGCCACGACGGCGGACGACGTGGTGGCGGCGCTGACCAAGTTCCTCGCCGACCCGGCCAATGCGGGTCGGCGGATCACCGTGCGCTCCGGTGGCCACTGCTACGAGAACTTCGTCTCGTCCTCGGACGTCGCGGTCATCATCGACGTGAGTGGGATGAATCGCGTCTACTTCGATCCCCGGGAGAACGCCTACTGCATCGAGGCGGGGGCGACGAACTGGCACAGCACCACCGGGCTCTACGCCTCGACCGGCATGGCACTGCCCGGAGGTTCCTGTTACTCGGTCGGGCTCGGCGGCCACGTGTCCGGCGGCGGATACGGCCTGCTCTCCCGCTTGTTCGGCCTGACGGTCGACTACCTGTACGCGGTGGAGGTGGTCACCGTCGGGGACGACAGGCAGCCGAGGAAGACGATCGCCCGCAAGGACGCCGCCGAGGAATCGTTGCGCGACCTGTGGTGGGCGCACACCGGCGGGGGAGGCGGCAACTTCGGGGTGATCACCCGGTATTGGTTCCGCGACCTGCCGCAACCACCGGCCCGCGTGCTGCTGCGCTCCGTCGCGTGGAAGTGGTCGGACTTCGAAACGCATCCCGAACTCTTCACATCGCTCGTCCGGCGTTACGGGCAGTTCTTCGAGGCCGAGGCCGCGGGCACACTCCCGGCCGCCTTCGGCGACTACACGTACCGCGACATGTTCACCCTGCTCAAGCTCACCCACATGAGCAACGGCAAGGTCGGTCTGACGATCCAGCTCGACGGCACCAGGGCGGACTCCGTCGATCGCCTCGCGGCCTTCCTGAACTGGATCACCGAGGGATTCACGACGCCGGAGGGGCCGCTCGTGGAGGAGTCCGTGCTGGACCGACAGATGGGTGAACACCCGGCGCAGGCAGCGCTGTTCGTCCCCACCCGGCTGCCCTGGCTGACCGCCACCCAGAGCCTGAACGATTCCGGCCCCAACCGTTGCGGCAAGTACAAGTCCGCATACATGACGCGGGGCTTCACCGACGAACAGATCGACGCGATCCACGAGCACCTCACCGACCCGGACTACTGCAACCCGGATGCCTTGGTGCAAGTCGACTCCTACGGCGGGGCGATCAACGACGTGGCCCCCGACGCGACGGCCGTGCCGCAACGCTCCTCGATCCTCAAGCTCCAGTACCAGGTGTATTGGGCCTGGGGCACGGACGCCAACAGGGACGGCGTATTCGACTACCAGGACGCCGAAATGGACCCGGAGATCGCCGGTCCGCATCTGCGCTGGATCCGCAACCTCTACCGGGCGGTCTACCGGGACACCGGCGGAGTGCCCGTGGTGCCCGACCCGGCACTGCCCGAGACCCTGACGGCGAACACGGACGGCTGCTACATCAACTACCCGGACGTCGACCTCTCGGATCCGACCCTCAACGAGTCGCGCGAGCCGTGGCACCAGCTCTACTACAAGGACAACTACCGGCGCCTCCAGAAGGCCAAGAAGCACTGGGACCCGCACGACATCTTCCGCAACGAGCAGTCCATCCGGCTGCCACAGGTCCCGTAGACCCCGCAGGCCGAGGCGTCCGCGGCCTCGACGCGGCCGCTGATCCGGTCGAGGCCGCCGCCGGCGACGTGCGCGCGGGCCGGGGGAGTCGGCGGCACGTCGCGGGCGGGGGCGGCGAGAGAAGTCGATACGTGACGTCGGTGCGGCAGCCGTGCGAGCCCGGATCGGTCCGCGAAAACGGGTGTCGCCGTCCCGCCGCGCACATGCGTCGCCGCTCCCGTCCCGACGCGGCGAGATCATCGGTGATTGACTACGTCGCATGCACATCGCGCGAGCGTTCCTTCATGCACGGAGGTGTCGATGAGGGGTTCCGGTCGGGCTGCCGGCTGCCGATGTGCGTGCTCCCGACGGGATGGCCTGTCGTGAGTGTGGGAGCCGGCATGCCGGCGGAGCCCGGACCGGTTTCGACGACCCGGGTCGCGCCCCCCTTCGACCCCGAACTGAGCGCGGCACTGGCGGCCTTCGGTGACGAGGACAGGGAACCACTCACCCCGGAGAACCTCGCCGCCCGGCAGGAGCGGGATGCCGCGACCCGGCCCAAGCCGACGGCCCGGGACCTCCGAGCCGACGGCCGCTTCGAGGTGGACGAGTTGCGCGTGCCCGGGGCGTCGGGCGGACGGGACGTCACGCTGGTGAGCGCACGGCCCGCCGGGATCGAGGGGCCGCTGCCGCTGCTGTACTACATGCACGGCGGCGGCATGATCATGGGCAACGCGTGGTCCGTACTGCCGCAGTTGCTTGGCGAATGGGCGCTCCCGCTGGGGCTGGCCGTCGTCTCCGTCGAGTACCCGTTGGCGCCGCGGGCGCGGTACCTCGCCCCGGTGGAGGACTGCCACGCCGGGTTCGTCTGGGCGACCGCGCACGCGGCCGAACTGGGCATCGACGCGAGCCGCGTCGTCATCGGAGGAAAGAGTGCCGGTGGTGGACTCGCGGCGGCACTCGCCCTGCTCAACCGCGACCGGGGCGGGCCGACACCGATCGGGCAACTGCTGCTGTGCCCGATGCTCGACGACCGCGCCGACACCTTCTCCGCTCACCAGATGGCCGGCATCGACACCTGGGACCGAACGTCCAACGTGACCGCGTGGCAGGCGCTGCTGGGCGACCGGTACGGCGCCGCGGACCTGTCGCCCTACGCGGCGCCCGCCCGCGCCACGGATCTGTCCGGGCTGCCCCCGGCCTACATCGAGGTCGGGTCGGCCGAGACGTTTCGGGACGAGGACGTGGCCTATGCCAATGCGATCTGGCAGGCGGGCGGTCAAGCCGAACTGCACGTGTGGCCCGGGGCCTTCCACGGGTTCGACACGTTCGTGCCGGAGGCGGCGCTGAGCCGGGACGCCCGCGACGCGCGAATGCGTTGGCTTCGGCGTGTGCTCGTCCAGTCCGCGTCCGCGTCCGCGTCCGCGTCTGGGGCCGGGGCCGGGCTCGAAGGCGAGACCGAGGCCGGGTGAGGCGGAGCCCGAGTCCGATGTGGGCGGTGGGCGCGTCTGCCGAACGCGCGGCGGCGGCCGGACGATCGGGGTCCTGAGCGCGCCGGACGGGCCCTGCCCTGAGTGCGCCGGACGGGCGGGGACGCCGATGACCGGCGCGAGGGCCATGTGCCGCGCGCGGCTCTGCGTTCGGGAGAATGCGTGTCGGGGGTCTCGCTCACGCGCCCTGGTCGGTGCCGGTGATGTCGTTGCCGAAGGCGGCGGCGAGTGCTTTCGCGATCAGGTCGGGCAGTTCGGTGCGTCCGTCGTCCTCGGCCCAGCGCACCAGTGCCGTGTGCATGGCGGCCAGGCAGGCGCCGGCCGCCGCCTGGGCCCGAAACGCCGAGTCGGGGTCGCCGGCCTCGTCTCCGAGGGCGTCGACGATCGCCTGTTGGAGCGCGTAGTGGTTGTCCAAGTGTCTGGCGCGCAGGGCAGGCGTCGAGATCATCAGCCGGAGGCGGGCGAGCAGGAACCGCTTGTTCGCCGACGGATCGTCCCCGTCGCCGCGACCGGTCAACGTCGTGGCCGAGTCGACGAGGGCGGTGCCGATGCGGTGGACCAGGGGTTGTGCGGAGGGCGACGCGAGGATCCGTTCGGCGACGAGCAGGCCGTGGTGGTCGGCGAGCACGAGGTCTTCCTTGGTGGGGAAGTGCCGGTACACGGTCATCGGCGACACGCCGGCGGCTTCGGCGACGTCGGTCATGGCTGTGGCGTCGTATCCGCGCTCGGTGAACAGCCGTACCGCGTGCGCCTGGATCGTGCGCTGGGTCTCGGCTCGTCGTTGCGCTCGCAGGGTTGAGTGCTGGTCGGCCATGTGGTAGACCCTACCTGAGTGGTAGTGACTATCAAGTCGGTAGTTGCTACCAAGTCGGTAGTGACTATCCAACGATGGTTGCTGACATCACGGGGAGAACGGCATGACTGATCCGACCGGAAAGACGGCTCTGGTGACCGGGGCGTCGCGCGGCATCGGACGGGCGATCGCGACCCGGCTGGCGGCGAAGGGGACGGTGGTCGCCGTACATTTCGGCACGGACGAGGACGGCGCGCGGGCGACGGTCGACGAGATCGAGCGCGGCGGCGGGACCGCCTTCGCCGTAGGGGCGGAGTTGGGTGCCGACGACGACGTCGAGACGTTGTTCGCGGGAGTCGAGGCGGGTCTGGCCGGACGGCCGCTGGACATCCTCGTCAACAACGCGGCGGCCGCGCCCGCCGGCCCGATGGGAGTCACGACGCGGGCCGAGTTCGACCACCTCTTCGCGGTGAACGTGCGCGCGCCGTACTTCATCATCCAGCGAGCACTGCCCCTGCTCCGCGACGGTGGGCGCATCGTCACCATCTCGTCCGTGGCGACCCGGATGGCCAACCCCGGCCAGACATCCTTCGCGATGACGAAGGGCGCGGTCGAGACGATGGGCATGACGTTGGCCAACGAACTCGGGACCCGCGGAATCACGGTGAACGCGGTTGCCCCCGGCGCCACTCGGACGGCGAGCAACACATCGGTCTTCGAGGCGCCGGGCCTGGCCGAACTCATCGCCGCGAGCACGGCACTCGATCGGCTGGGCGGGCCCGACGACGTCGCCGACGTGGTCGTGTTCCTCGCCTCCGACGCCGCGCGCTGGATCACCGGACAGGTCATCGACGCGAGCGGTGGCCTGTTCCTGGGGCCGCGCGCCTGATCGCCGGTCGTCGACGCGAACTCTCCTGCGACGGACGCGACTTCGTCCGCGTGATCCGCCGCGGCGGGCTCGTGGGCCGCCACCGGGAGTACGGCGCGAACCCGGTCCGGTTCGTCGAACGCCTGGGTGCGAGGCAACCTGGAGTGGGGCGGAAACTCCCACCGCCATCTGATCGCGGACAAAGTCGGGGCTTCGATCCTGTCGGATCGCGACGCTGCGGGAAAGGGCCGGGCTCGGTGAGACTGCCGGGCACGGGCGCGGACCGCGCCCGCGAAACTCGCCCTGAGCGGGGCACGCCGGCAGGGCCGGGAACCACCGACCACAGCAAGGGGATTCGTCGTGCTCGAAGGAATCGTGATCGTGTCCGGAACCGGGACCGGCGTCGGAAAGACCGTCACCACCACGGCCGGATTGGGCACGCTCAACGACACCACGCTGACCTTGGAGGCGCCGGCCGCGCGAGACGTACGCTGTGCCGGAGCCGTGATCGGGGCCTGGCCGACGGAACCCGACCTCGCCGCCCGTTCCAACCTCGCCGATCTCACCCACACGATCGGCGAACCGCCGGTCGGCGCCCTCGCGCAGGCTGCCGCGACGGCGCCCGACTTCCGGCGGGTCGCCGAGGTGGGACTGGCACCACGTCTGGGCGGGACCCTGGACCCGGCCGACTTCGTCCGACGCAACCGGGAACCGGTCGGCGTCGACGCGCCGTGACGCGGGCGCAGCCGGTACCGCCGGCCCGCGACGGGTGGTTGTGAGGCCGGTCACAGGTCGCCCGTACGTGTCACAGCCGAGGGGGGAGGGCTGTCCTAGAGGCCATGACGAACTCGGAACAGACCACAGTGTTGATCACCGGCGCCAACAAGGGACTCGGCTTCGAGGCGGCTCGGCGCCTCGGGGAACTGGGTTGGACGATCTTTCTCGGCTCGCGTGACGAGGGCCGGGGACGGGCGGCCGCCGACAAGCTGACCGACGGCGGCGCGAAGGTGGTCATGGTCCCGCTGGACGTGACCTCGGACGAGTCGGTCACCGCGGCCGTACGGCTCGTTCGAGAGCACACCGACCGGCTCGACGTGTTGATCAACAACGCCGGCGCGCCAGGGAGGGGCATCGCGCCCGCGGACGCGACGGTCGAGGAGATCCATTCGGTCTACGACACCAACGTCTACGGACCGACTCGGACCGGTGTCCGATGTGGGGCTCCTGCCGAAGCGCGCCGGCGCCGGCGAGGGTGCCGACGCCTGAACCCGATCCGACCGTCCCACGTCCCATGTTCGCCGCGACAGTGAGCGGAAGTCCGTGGCGTCTCGCGACGCCACGGGCGACCGTCCTACCGGGGTGCGACCACCCACGCGACGTCCGGCAGGTAGTTGGGGGCGGAGGTGAAACCGGAGAGCTTCTTGCCGTTGAAGGCGTAGATGCCGTCCATCCGCATCACGGACACGAACCAACCCTGGTCGACGACATAGCGCAGTACCTCCTCGTAACGCGCCCCCTGTCGGTCGGCGGGCGCCGCGGCGGCCTCGGTCAGCCGGCGGGTGAGCTCGGGGTCCTCGGAGGCGAACGGGTTGAATGCGGTGGCGTGCGGCAGCAGCCAGTCCAGCGACATCAGATAGGTGGGGGCCGCGCCGTAGCCGAAGGCGAGCACGGGGAACTTCTTGGAGGTGGCGTTGGCGAGCCACTGGCCGACGCTGGTGTCGGTGGTGACCTTGGCGTTGACGCCGATCTGTTTCCATTGCTCGACCACGGCCTGGGTGACCAGGTCCATGCCGAGCAGGTTCGTGGTCTCCATGTCGAACGAGAAGCCGTTGGGGTAACCGGCCTCGGTCAGCAACTGTTTGGCCTTTGCCGGGTCGTACGGATAGCGCCGATCGGTCTCCGCCGAGAAGCCGTCGGCCCCGGGCAGGGCGACCTGGGTGGTGGGCTGTCCGTACTGCCGGACCAGGGCCTTGGTGATCGACTCGCGGTCGACGGCGTGGTTGAGCGCCTGTCGGACCCGGACGTCCTTGAGTGGCGGCGCCACCGTGCCGGCCCGGTCGACCAGGTCGACGCCGAGGGTGAACAGTGGCGTGTTGCTGATCTCCAGGCCGCCGGATTTGGCGGTGTCGACCTGGCCGGCGGTGATGTTCAGGACGTCGGCCTGGCCCGTCTTGACCGTCTGGAGGGCGGAATTGGGGTTGGGGATGACCTTGATGACCACCGTCTTCCAGTGGATCCTGCTCTTGTCCCAGTACCGGGCGTTGGGCGTGTACGTGTAGTGGTCGCCCGAGACAGTGCGGCCCGCGTCGAGGACGTAGGGGCCTGCGCCGAACGAGGCGGTACCCATCTTCGCGGGGTCCGCGAGGCCGGCCGGGCTGATCACCGAACCGACCAGGGACACGTGGTCCAGGAGCCGGGCAGCACCGGGTTCGGGGTGGCGCAGTGGATGCGCACGCTCAGCGGGCCGGTCGCGGTGATCGACTCGATCGACGACAACCAGGAGACGTTGAGCCCGTTCTTGCGGGTGTAGTTCAGCGACGCGGCGACCGCCTCGGCGGTCAGCGGCGTGCCGTCCGCGAACGTCACGCCCTCGCGCAGCTTGAACTCGAAGTCGGTGTTGCCGGTGCCGACATTGGCCTTGGCCGGGTCGAGGCTGGCCGGCGGGCCGAGCGAGACGAGGGTGAGCGTGTCGCCCTTGCCGCCGGAACTGCCCGTAGACGAGCCGCCACAACCGGCGGCGACCAACACGAGCGCGGCAACGGCCGCTACCGCATGGGCTATTCGGAGTCTTCGCAAGACGATCCCTCTCTCACGTGGTGACCGGTGGGAACCGGGTGCCGCTTCGCCGAAGGGTTCACGGCGACGGGATGGGGGTGCAGTTCGGCACTGCGGTGGCACGCGGCCGTGTGTGTGTCCGACGGGCCCGGGAGGGGCAGCGGTTCGGGGCGGACGGTGTGGCAGATGTCCACCGCGTGCGCGCAGCGGTGCGCGAAGACGCAGCCGGCCGTCGAGGGCGGGCGCGCCGGCTCGGCCGCGACGCGGCGCTGCCTGCGGGCGCGTTGCGCGCGCGGGTCCGGGGCCGGCACGGCGGCCAGCAGGGTCTGTGTGTAGGGGTGGACGGGGTCGGAGTAGACCTCGTCGGCGGTGCCGGATTCCATCACCCGGCCGCGGTAGAGCACGATGATGCGGTGCGACAGGTGCCGGACCACGGGCAGGTCGTGCGCGATGAAGAGATAGCTGAGCGCGAACTCCCTTTGCAGGTCCCCCAGAAGATTCATCACCTGCGCCTGGATCGACAGGTCGAGCGCGCTGACCGGTTCGTCGCAGATCACCAGCCGCGGCGAGATCATCAGGGCTCGGGCGATCGCGATCCGCTGGCGCTGCCCGCCGGAGAACTGTCCCGGGTAGCGGTCGGCGGTGTCGGCCGGCATGCCGACGCGTTCGAGCATCGTCGCGACGCGCTCGTCGATCGCGGCCCGATCCGACCGCCGCTGCGCCACCAGGGGTTCGGCCAGGGTCCGGCCGATGGTCCGGGCGGGGTTGAGCGAGGAGTACGGGTCCTGGAAGACCACCTGCAGGCGGTCGGCCAGGCCGCGGCGCGTGGCGCGGGCGGCGTGCGTGATGTCCGTGCCCTCGAAGTGCACCCGACCGGAGTGGATCGGGTTCAGGCCCAGGACGGCGCGCCCGATGGTGGACTTGCCGGAGCCGGATTCGCCGACCAGGCCGACGGTCTCACCTTCGCGGATGCTCAACGAGACGCCGTCCACCGCGCGCAGCGGAGGTGTGCTTCGGCCCTGGCGGAACTCGACCGCCAGGTCGCGGATATCGAGGACGAGGGGTGGTGTCATCGGCGGGATCCCTCCGTGAGCAGGTGCTCGGCATGCACGCATCGGGTGAGCCGCTCGGGTGCCGGTTCGACCAGGGCCACCGGCTCGCGCGTGCACGCGTCGCTCACGCGCGGGCAGCGTGCGGCGAACGCGCAGCCGTGCGGCCGGTTTCCGGGCGCCGGGACGGATCCGGGGATGGTCGGGAGCGGGCCGCGGGCGCCCGCGTGGTGGGGGTTGGCCGCCATCAGCCCGGCGGTGTAGGGATGCAGCGGTACCTCGAACATGGCGTCCACGCCTGCCTGTTCGACGACCTGGCCGGCGTACATGACCACCGCGCGTCGGCACAGGTCGGCGACCACACCCCAGTCGTGCGTGACGATGAGTACGGCCATTCCGGTCTCGGCCTGGAGGGTGCGCAACAGATCGAGGATCTCCGCCTGGACGGTGACGTCCAACGCGGTGGTCGGCTCGTCCGCGATCAGCAGCCTGGGTTCGCCGGCTGGCCGAACAGGGTCACGTTGCCGGGGTCGCCGCCGAAGGCCGCGATGTTGTCGCGGACCCAGGCGAGCGCGGCGCGTTGGTCGAGCAGGCCGAGGTTTCCGGAGTGCCGGTAGCCCTCGCCGAGCAGTTCGCCGAGGTGGAGGAACCCGAACGCGCCGAGGCGGTAGTCGACGGTGACCACCACCACGTCGTGCCGCGTCGCCAGGCGGGCCCCGTCGAACACCGGGTCGCTTCCACTGCCGGTGAGGAAGGCTCCGCCGTGCAGCCACACCATCACCGGCCGCCGCGCGGTATCGGGGCCGGGTGTCCACACGTTCAGATTCAGGCACTCCGCCTCGTCCTGAACGAACGGCGGATGGCCGAACATGCGTTCCAGGACGGCGTCGTGATTCTGCGGCGCGGCCGGACCGTACGCCCGGGCGTCGCGAACCCCGATCCAGGGCTCCGGGGCTGCGGCGGGCCGAAGCGCCGCGTACCGGTCGGCGACGCGGCATAGGGAACGCCCTTGAAGGCGAGAGCATTTCCGTGCGCGGCGCCACGGATGGCGCCGTGCGTGGTCGACGCGATCACGTCGGGAGGAGAATCCTGCATGCCGATGGTTCCCTTCGGTCCGCGCCGGACACCCGAGCGGCGTCCGGCGCGGAGGTCGATATGCCGTTGGCATGACGACAGTCAAGGAAACTCGATCGATTGTCTCGGGATGTGGATGTGCGAAGACGGCCGCCCGGTCGCCGCGCCGGCCCCCGGCCGCGCGTGGGGCGAGCGCGTACTCCGGCGTCGTGGGGGGCGCCGCGGCTCCGCGGGATGGCGATCGGTGTGGGTCGGCGCCCGGTGCGAGGGCTGCGATTCCCCCGGCGTGGGAACGGCGCGAGCGGCCGACCGCCGGTTGGGCGGGTCGGCCGCTCGCGTGGGAGGTTACGCCTTGACGGACGGCTCGGTGGCCTCCCGTCGGCCGCCCAGTGGAATCACCAGCGGTACGCCCGACACCGGGCACGGGATGACCGACGTGCGCAAGTCGAAGACCTCGTGAACCAGTTCGGGGGTGACGATGTCGGCGGGAGGACCCGCGGCCACGACGCGGCCGGCGCGCATCGCGATGAGATGGTCGGCGTAGCGGCACGCGTGGTTGAGTTCGTGCAGGACCATGACGACGGTGCGTCCGTCGGTGCGGTTGAGGTCGGCGACGAGTTCGAGCACGTCGACCTGGTAGGCGAGGTCGAGGTAGGTGGTGGGCTCGTCGAGCAGGAGCACGTTCGTGTCCTGGGCGAGCGCCATCGCGATCCACACGCGTTGCCGCTGGCCGCCGGAGAGTTCGTCGATCGAGCGCTCGGCGAGCGCGGTGGCGCCGGTGACCGCGAGGGCACGATCGACCACGGCCTCGTCGGCCGAGGACCACTGCCGCCACCAGCGCTGGTGCGGGGTACGGCCGCGGGCGACGAGATCGCGTACGGTGATGCCGTCCGGCGCGGTCGGCGTCTGGGGCAACAGGGCCAGGCGCAGGGCGAGTTCGCGACCGGGCAGGGCGGCGATGTCGCTCCCGTCCAGGTGCACGACACCCGCCGCGGGCTTGAGCAGGCGGGCCAGGGCGCGCAACGCGGTGGACTTGCCGCACGCGTTGGGGCCGACGAGCGCGGTGACCTTGCCGGCGGGGATGTGCAGATCGAGGTCGTCGGCGACGACGCGGTCGCCGTAGCCCAGACGCAGGCCGTGGCCGGACAGCCCCATGGTGTCGAGTGCGCTGGTGGTCACGTCAGCCTCCCTTTCCGGCCCGGTTGGTTCGGGCGAGCAGCCACATCAGGTACGGGGCGCCGACCGCGCCGGTGACGACGCCCACCGGCAGTTCGGTCGGCGAGAAGGCGAGCCGGGCGGCGAGGTCGGCGGCGAGCAGGGTCGCGGCACCGACCAGTCCGCTCGCGATCAGCGGGATGCCGGCGGTGCCGGCGAGTCGGCGGGCGATCTGTGGCGCGCCGAGCGCGATGAAGGCCACCGGTCCGGCCGAGGCGGCGGCCACCGCCGCCAGGCACGTGGCCACCACGAGCAGCGCGATTCGGGCGCGGCGCAGCGGCATTCCGAGGCTGAGCGCGGTGTCGTCGTCGAACTGCAGGAGTTGGTACGGGCGGGCCAGCGCGAGCGTGAGCGGCACCAGGACCAGCAGCGCGACACCCACCCAGCGCACGTGCGCGTAGTCGCGCCCGTTGAGGCTGCCGGTGAGCCACACCATGGCCCGGGATGCCTGGTCGATGTCGGCCCGCGCGAGCATCCAGCGGGTCAGGGCCATCAGCACGCCGTGCATCGCCAGGCCGACCAGCACGAACCGGTAGCCGGTGATGGTGCCGCCGCGATAGGCCATCACGTAGATGAAGACCGCGGTGAGCAACGCCCCGGCGAGCGCGCCGAAGGGGACGGCACCGAAGGACGCGGCGCCCGCCGAGGTGACGCCGCCGATCAGGATCGTGCAGACCGCGCCGGCGCTCGCCCCGGCGGAGATGCCGATCAGGTCCGGGCCGGCCAGCGGATTGCGGGTGACGGCTTGGAAGATCGCGCCGGACAATCCGAACGCGAGGCCGACGAGCAGTGCGGTCAGGGCGCGCGGCAGTCGCAGTTCGCGCACGATCAGGTCGGCGTCGCCGGAGCCGATACCCAGCAGCGAGTCGACGACGTCGGGGATCGGGATGGAGTACGTACCGATGGACGCCGACGCCACCAGGCCGCACGCGATGATCGCGAGCAGCGTGCCGGCCACGATCGCCACGCGCGGGCGAACGGACATGCCGAAGGGGCCGAGTTCGACTCTCATCGGGCGTGCTCCTTGAGCTTGCCGCGCTTGACCAGCGCGATCAGGAACGGCGCGCCGAGGATCGCGGTGACCACGCCGACCTCGAGTTCGCCGGGGCGCGCCACCACCCGGCCGATCACGTCGGCACCGATGGTGAGCGTCGCGCCCGCGAGGCCGGAACAGGGGACGAGCCAGCGGGCGTCCGGGCCGGTGAAGGCCCGGACCACGTGCGGAACGACCAGGCCGACGAAGGTGATCGGGCCGGCGGCGGCGACCGCGGCGCCGGCGAGCAGGATGACCGCGAGGGCGCCGAGCGCGCGGGTGGTGCCGACCTTGACGCCCAGGGTGGAGGCGAGGTCGTCGCCCAGGGCGAGGGCGTTGAGCCGGCCGCACAGACCGAGGGCCAGGATCAGCCCGACGGCGACGAACGGCAGGAGGTGGACGCCGAGATCGGTGTCGCGTCCGGCCAGCGAGCCGACCGCCCAGAAGCGGTACTGGTCGAGGGTGCGGACGTCCAGCAACACGAGAGCGTTGGTGAACGCGTCCAACAGCGCGGTCACGGCGGCGCCGGCGAGGGCGAGTTTGGCGGGGGTGGCGCCGCCGTATCCGGTGCCGCCGACGACGTAGGCGAGCAGGCCCGCGAGCGCGCCGCCGAGGAAGGCGAACCACACGTACTGGTAGGGGCTGGTCAGTCCGAGCAGGCCGATGCTCGCGGCGACCGCGCAGGCCGCACCCGCGCTGACCCCGATCAGACCGGGGTCGCCGAGCGGGTTGCGGGTGATGTCCTGCGCGACCGCGCCCGCCACACCCAGCGAGATGCCCACCAACAGGCCCAGGAAGGTGCGCGGGACGCGCAGGTCCCGAACGATGATCGCGTCGCCCTCGCGGCTGCCGCCCAGCGCGTGGAAGACATCCGCGAGCGGGACGTTCTTGGCGCCGATGGCGAGCGACGCGAACAGGACGGTCGCCAGGGCGGTGAGCAGTACGGCCGTCACCGTGAGGCGGCGGCCGGCGCCGTGGCGCTCCGGCGCCGGTGGTCGTTCGGGTGCCGCGCGTGGGACGGCGAGATCGATGTTCGAAGGCACGAACGTAAGGTAAGGCACGCCTAAAATCCGGAAAACACGACCCTGTCGCTTGTGCCCGGATAGGCAAGGCTAACCTCATCCCCAATTCCCGGATGCGGATGGCCTCGCGCTGCGCCGTGCCCGGACATCCTGCCGAATCGCTCATCCATGGAGGGCACATGCTCACGCTCGGACGCCGCAGACGGAGCGCTCGTCTCGGCCTTGCCGCACTGGCCATCGCGCTGACGGCGGGCCTTGCCGCGTGCGGCGAGGACTCCGACGACAAGGCCGCGGGCACCGACAAGCCCGCGGCGGCGTCCTCCGGCGCAGCCGCCTCCACGGCCTCCTTCCCGCGCACCATCACGCACGACAAGGGCACCACCACGATCAAGGAGAAGCCCAAGCGCGTGGTGGCGCTCGACAACAGCCTCGTCGAGGCGGTCGCCGCCCTCGACGTTCCGCTGGTCGGCGGCATCGGTTCCTACCGCGACCAGAAGGGCTTCCCGCCCTACCTCGGCGACGCGGTGAAGAACACCAAGGACGTCGGCCCGCTCGACAGTCCCAACCTCGAACAGATCGCGCTGCTCAAGCCCGACCTGATCGTCTCCGCGACCGTGCGACACGACCAGTTGTACGCGCAGTTGTCCAAGATCGCGCCGACCGTCTTCGTCAAGACCACCGGTCCGATCTGGAAGGAGAACGTCAAGCTGGTCGGCCAGGCGCTCGGCGAGGACGACAAGGCCAAGGCCAAGCTGACCGCGTACGAGACGCGCGCCAAGAAGGTCGGCGACGCGATCAACGCGAAGGCGAACAAGCCGACGGTGTCCATCGTGCGCTTCGTGGACGGCCCGACGCGCATCTACCTCGGCAAGACGTTCAGCGGCATCATCCTGAGCGACATGGGCCTGACCCGTCCCGAGAACCAGCGCGACCCCGAGAAGTTCAACATCGAGGTCAGCGAGGAGCAGATCGGGCAGGCCGACGCCGACTACATCTTCCTGACGTCCTTCTCGGGCGGCGAGGAGCGCAAGGCCAAGTTCATGGCCAACCCGCTGTGGCAGCGCCTGAAGGCCGTGCAGGCCGGGCACGTGTACGAGGTCAAGGACGAGAGTTGGATGACGGCGGTGTCCCTCCAGGGCGCGGACGTGGTCCTGGACGACCTGGCCCGCACGTTTGGGGTCGACCCGGCGAAGTAGAGCCATCGATCCGGGCGCGGTGTGCCGATGCGTTGTGCGTCGTGTCGCGCGTTGCGCGTCCGCGACGGTGTGGCAAGGGAAGGCGTCGACCGCGGTGCGGTCGACGCCTTCCGACGTGTTCGTCGTGGGCCGGGGTGCACGTGCCCGGCGCCGGGGTCGCCCGGCACGGGCGCGGGACGCGGGGGCACGACGGGCCCGCCGGGTCAGGCGTCCCGCTTCTCCAGGAGGAGGGCGCCCAGGAGCAGCAGGAGCAGGGTCTCGGCGACGAAGACCGCGAAGCCCGTCCACGGTTGGAACATCTTGTCCGCGGCCTCGACCGCCATGACCTGTCCGCCGGCGTTGGCGGGCATCAGCTTGGCGATCCAGTCACCGGTCTTGCCGGGGATCAGGCCCACCACGCCGCCGACCACGAAGATCAGCGCGATGCCCAGGGTGATGGCGCCGGCGGTGTGCCGCAGCAGCACGCCCAGCGCCATCCCGAACAGGCCCAGGACGGCCAGGTACAGGCCCGTGCCGATCAGTGCCCGGAGCACGCCGGGTTCGCCGAGGCCGACACCGACGTCCTTGGCGTCGAGCATCAGGTTGGCCAGGAAGTAGCAGCAGAACGCGGTGACCGCCCCGACCACGAAGAGGACGAGGGCCAGGACGAGGGCCTTGGCGGCGAGCATCGAGGCGCGCCACGGCACCGCGGTCAGGCTGGTACGGATCATGCCGGTCGAGTACTCGGCCGTCATCGACATCACCCCGAGCACCAGGGCGGCGATCTGGCCGAAGGCGACGCCGACGGTGAGCAGGTCGGGAGCGTCGTTCTCCTTTCCCTCGGCCACGTCCTTGGCCACGTCGCCCGCCGCAAGGGCGGCGATACCCCAACTGATCAGGACGCTCACCGCGAACAGGGCGAGCAGCGTCCACATGGTCGAGCGCACGGTCTTGATCTTGGCCCACTCGGAGTCCAGGATCCGGGCGAAGGTCAGCCGCGGGGCGTGCCCGAGGGCGGTGGGCGCGGCGGGCGTGGTCGTCGTCATCGAGGCCTCATCCGATCCGGTCGGCGGTGGTCGGCGGACCCCAACCCGGGACCGTCGCGGCGGCCTCCGGGGGTGCGCCGCCGGTGTGGTACTCGACGCTGTCGGCGGTGAGCCGCATGAACGCCTCCTCGAGTGAGGCCTCGACCTTCGCCAGTTCGTGCAGGAACACCCCGTTGTGTCCGGCGAGGTCACCGACTTGGTCGGTACTCACGTCCTGGACCAGCAGCGCCCCCGCCTGATCCCGGGTCACCTGCCAGCCCGCGTCCGTCGCGAGCCGGGCGAGTCGATCCGCCTGCGGCGAGCGCACTTTCACATGGCTGATCGAGTTCTCCGCGATGAACCGGGCCACGCCCGTGTCGGCGAGGATCCTTCCGCGCCCGATGACCAGCAGGTGGTCGGCGGTCAGGGACATCTCGCTCATCAGATGGGAGGAGACGAAGACCGTGCGGCCCTCGCCGGCGAGCCGCTTCATCAGGTTCCGGATCCACAGGATGCCCTCGGGGTCGAGCCCGTTGACGGGTTCGTCGAACAGCAGCACCCGAGGGTCGCCGAGCAGCGCCCCGGCAATCCCCAGGCGTTGGCCCATCCCCAGGGAGAAGCCCCCGGAGCGTTTCCTGGCGACGGAAGTGAGGCCGACCGTGTCCAGCACCTCGTCCACCCGGGTGAGCGGAATGCCGTTCGACTTCGCCAGCACCACCAGATGGTCCCGGGCGGTGCGGCCGCCGTGCAGGGCCTTGGCGTCGATGAGGGCCCCCACCTCCAACATCGGCGCGGCCAGGTCCCGGTAGGCCCGACCGTCCACGGTCACCCGACCGGCACTGGGCCGGTCCAGGCCCAGAATCATCCGCATCGTGGTGGACTTTCCCGCGCCGTTGGGGCCGAGGAACCCGGTGACCCGTCCGGGGTGAACCTCGAAGCTGACGTCGTCGACAGCCGTCTTCGCTCCGTACCTCTTGGTGAGGCCTTCCGCAACAATCATGGATATATGCCGCCTTCTCCTCGGGCGGTCTTCATGATCACCCGTGTCGAAGGGATCCGCATCCGTACCACGCGACGGTGACGTGCGTCCGGCTCGGCCGTTCGGGGTGGGTTGTCGGTGGTCCTGATCAGGCGGAGCCGAGCATGCGCCAGAAGAGTCCGGAGTACCACCCGGCCGTGCGCTTGCTTCCGAGGCGGTCGTACGCCGCGTGCGCCTCGGCGAGGTGGCGTGCCGCGGCCTGGCGTGGCGTGATGAGGTACACCGCGCGGCGCGTACCGCACGCGTCGCACTCGACGAACACGTCGTATGTGAGTTGGTTCAGGCGGACCTCGTGCGTGCGACCGTCGCTCGAATGGGCCCAGTACCGGTGGGTCGTCGTCAAGGCCCTTCTCCTTCCGTTCGTGAGACCTGCCGACCAGTGTGGCGCGGTGATATCGCACCGGATACGGGGATTTCCCCCGGGCCGGCGCCGGAAGGCCGTTGCCGGGACGCATGGGAATCTCGAGTCCGGGACAGGGGCTCGTGGACGAAGTGAGCGGCGGGCCCGCCGCGAACGCACGAGCGAGGAGAACCGGCATGCCGCGCGCGCAGGTGAATGGCGCCGACCTGTATTACGAAGTCGCGGGCGAGGGCGAGCCGCTCGTGCTCGTTCACGGCTCGTGGACCGACCATCGCAGTTGGAGCCCGGTCGTTCCCGCGCTCGCCGCGTCGTACCGCGTGGTGACCTACGACCGTCGGGGGCACGGGAGGAGCACAGCCCCGGCCGGAGCGGGCTCCCGTACCCAGGACGAGGACGACTTGGCGGCGCTGGTGGAGCGGCTCGACGTGGCGCCCGCCCACGTGGTCGGAAACTCGTTCGGCGCGTCCACGGCGCTGGGATTGGCCGCGCGTCGGCCCGAGTGGTTCCGCAGCCTCGTCGCGCACGAGCCGCCGCTGCTGGAGACCGTGGCGGGCGATCCGGAACTCGAGCCGCTGATGCGCGAGATGCAGGGCCGGATCGACGCGGTCGTCGACAGCCTGCGCGCGGGCGACGACCGGGGCGGGGCGTACCGCTTCGTCGAGGAGGTCGCGCTCGGACCCGGGATGTGGGAGAAGTTGACCGATGCGGTGCGCGACACGTTCATCGCCAACGCTGCCACGTTCTCGGACGAACAAGCCGATCCGCACTGGGCCGGGCTCGACCTCACCGGGGTGTCCGGGTTCGCCGCGCCCGTGCTCCTGACATACGGCACCGAGAGCCCGCCGTGGTTCCCGCGGATCGTCGGCAAGCTCGACGACACGATCCCACACGCGCAGGTGCGGACGTTCAACGGCGCCGGGCACGTCCCGCACTCGACCCACCCCGAGCAGTACGTCGCCACCGTGCGGGGCTTTCTGGCGGGTTCCCGCTGACCGGCCCTCCCGATGCGATCGACCCGATCGGCGAGGTGGCGGCTCAGCCTCGTCACCGGGTCCGACCCGGCCGTCCCTCAACCCACCGGGTCGCACCTGTGCGTGCTCCCGTGCCGCTTCCACCCGTTCTCGGCGGCCGTGCTCCGATGGGCGTGCCGGGTTACTCCCCGGGGGCTTGCGTACGTGCCTCCGTCGCGTGTGCCTCCGCCAATCGCTCCTCGATGACCAGGCGGACCGGAGCGTACGCCGCGTCGGCCGCGCGCATGCGGGCGGCGCAGCGTTCGAAGGAGGCGCGGGAGCGCTCGCGGCGGTTGGGCATCAGGTCGCCCCAGCGTCGGCGGATGACCGTGCGATCGGCGAACGGCCGTGACACATAGCGGATTCCGTGCTGGTATCGCACATCGGACTCGGCCGATCGCAGCTCGCCCTGGAAGGTCTCGAAGGCGTGGTACCACCGGGCGTACTCGTCCGGGAGGCACCGGACCGACTGCCCGCGCGGGACGACGTCGCCGACCTGGTAGAGGGTGTACTCCAGCCCTTCGGGGACCCGCACCCAGGCCATCGTGGTCCACGGCCACGGAATCAGCTTGAATCGGTGCCGCTGGATGTAGGCCACGGCCTGTCCTCTCCTCGGTTCGCGAAGCATTTCGGAAGCATCCCAAAGGTAGGGGCGCGAACCCGGGGGCGAAAGATCACCGCCGGGTCGGGGCCTAGTCTTCGTCGAAGTCGCGGTAGGCGACCGGTCGTCCCGGTTGCCACCCGCCCGCACACGGCCGGGCCGGGCGCGATGCACGCAGGGGCCGGACGGTGCGAAGGGGCGATGATGTCGGACGAGGACGCGGTGGTGAATGCCGAATTCCGCCGCCGCTACGGCGTGGGGTTCGTGGTCGCGTTGATGCGCAACAACTCCCACGAGGTCACCCTCGATCTGCCGATGTCGTTCGA
The DNA here is from genome assembly GCF_055558835.1 of Embleya sp. NPDC025285. Lineage (NCBI taxonomy): Bacteria > Bacillati > Actinomycetota > Actinomycetes > Kitasatosporales > Streptomycetaceae > Embleya > Embleya sp. NPDC025285. Next base: position 17,385 of record NZ_JBVHLU010000063.1, on the reverse strand, counting down.
CGGCGCCGTGCGACATGTCGCGGCCATCCTGGCCGGCGTGGGTGTCGCACCGGAGTCGGGTGGAGGCGAATCGAGTCCGGGCCGGCGGACGATCCGGGTGGTCACGGGCGGTGGCCATCTGCGGATGAACCCGGTTCTGGTGACCGTCGCGCTCACGAGCGAATCCGAGACCACACGGGTCGTGGTTCGCGGCACGGCCAAGGAAGGGCTGATCAAACAGCGCGCGGGGGAGAAGACCGCCGAAATGATCGCCGGCCTGCTGAGGGTCGAGCGTCGATAGCGGTGGGCCGGTCGATGGGCGACGGCGTGCGGTGACCGACGCGGCGATCCGGCTCACGCGACCGATCCGTCGGCGCGCCTCGCCCCGGACCCCCGCGCACGCGCCGTGTCGGCGGGTGTCCGTAGGCTTCCGCCGGGACGAGGGCGGATCGGGAACGGAGCAGACCCTGATGAGTGTGTGGGAGCATCTCGCCGAGTTGGGCGGGCTCACGGTGCATCCGTTCCTGGCGGACGACGACATCGACACCTTCGAGACGGACAACGACGAGCACCTTGCCGAACTCGTCGCCTCCGCCCCCGAACCCGCAGCGGTCGCCTGGAAGATCGCCACCCACTTCGACGCCGAGCTCGAATTCCCGGAGGTGCTGGAGCTCTTCCTCAAGACCGTCGACACCACGCAGGTGCGGGCGCTGGTCATCGGCTACTGGGCCACCGACATCCTGGACGGCGACGAGGAACCCGTCATCGGCCTGCTGTGCGCGCATGCCGACAAGTTCCCCGCGCTGCGCCACCTGTTCGTCGCCGACATCACCAGCGAAGAGCACGAAGTCTCGTGGATCCCACCCGAGGACATCACACCGCTCCTGGAGGCATTCCCGAACCTCGAGGAATTGGGCTACCGGTTCGGCCAGTTCCGCACCGCGGAACCCGGACTCGTCCTGCGCCCGATCCGGCACGCGCGGCTGCGCAAGCTCGTCCTGCAAACCGGCGGCATGCCCGCGCAGTTGCCCCGGACGGTCGCGGCGTGCGAATTCCCCGCCCTGGACCACCTCGACCTGTGGCTCGGCGTGGACATGTACGGAGGCGACGCGACCCCGGCCGACCTGGCCGATCTCCTGGACGGCACCCGGCACCCCGCGCTGCGGCACCTGGGTCTGATGAACAGCGAGATCCAGGACGAGGTCGCGGCGGCAGTCGCCGCCGCCCCCCTCGTCGCGCGGCTGCGCTCACTCGACCTGTCCATGGGCACGCTCTCCGACACCGGCGCCGAGGCGCTGCTCGCCGGCCGGCCCCTCACCCACCTCGAACGCCTCACCGTCCGTCACCACTTCCTCGGTGACGGCGCAGCCCGACGGCTCCGCGAAGCCCTCGAACCGGCCGGGGTGGCCGTCGACCTCTCCGAGGCATGCACCCCGTGGGAAGCGGAGACCCCCGAAGAGGGCAGGTACACGCAGGTCGCCGAATAGCGAAGCTCGACCCGGGGGACGTGTCGGGCTGCCTACGGCCCTTGGTGGGGTACGGGATCGGCCGCGTCGGTGCTTCGGCGGTGTTCGTGGAGTTCGAGATCGATGAACGCGGCGATCATGGCCCGCCAGACGGCTTCCGCCACCTCGGGTGCCAGTCCCGCCGTGACGGCGCGGTCACGTACGGCCGCGATGACGCGTTCGACTCGATCGGGAGCCCTGACCGCCTGCTCGTCGCTCTTGAATCCGGCGGCCGTGCGCACCAATTCCTGACGTTGTGCGAGCAACCGGACCACTTCGGAGTCGAGTTCGTCGATCCGCATGCGGACCTCGGCGAGGTCTCGGGGTGCTGACATGACCACAGCGTCGCACATCTTCCCGGGACGACGGCCCGCTCCGCGTCGCGGCCGGGGCCGGTTCGACTTTCGGGTTGGGGCAGGCAACTTTCGTCGGTATCGAGGCCATGCCCCGGCCGGCATCGTCGGTCGGGGCCGGAGCAGGGCCGGATCGGTATCCGGATCGGCCCGTTCGGCATCGTCGCCCGTCACGGGCGGTGTGTACCCCGGTCGATGCTCATCCGGGCCTCGTCCTGGCATCGACCGCTGCCAATCCTCAACCGGAAGGATGCAACTCCTCGTGAAAATACGCCGCTTGATCGTCACGACCGTTTCCGCCGCCGTCCTGGCACCCGTATTCGTGCTGGCCACGGGAACTTCGGCGAACGCCACTCTGCCGCAGCACGGGCGGCTGCCGCAGTGCATGAAGGCGTACGACATGAATTACAACCTCGGCGGCAAGGCCTTCGCCACCGCCCAGTTGCGGGCGTGTCTGGGCGCCTAGGCGAGTCTTGGCGGCACGTGCTCTCGATGGTGACGACGGCCCGCGCGACCCGGTCGGGTGGCAGAGGCCGTCGTCGGCGAGGTTTCCTCCCGTCGCCGAACCGTCGGGGTCTTCCGGGAATCGCGAACGCCCCCGACGGCCCCGGGACTCCGGGAGGTGCGGTTCTCGGACAGGAGTCCGGAGAGGGAAGCTGCGACGACCGCGAGCAGGGGCAGCAGGAGCAGGGCGAAGCGCAGCGTGATGTGGCCGGCGAGGAAGCCGACGAGTGGCGGTCCGGCCAGGAAGGCGAGGTAGCCGGTGGTGGAGACGGTGGCGACCGCGGGGCCGGGGGTGTCGGGGTACTGCCGTCCGACGCCGCCCACCACGAGCGGGAACGACGAGGCGATGCCCAGGCCGACGGCCGCGAACGCGGGTACCACCACCCACGGGTGAGGCGCCGCGATCGCGAGAGCGGCGGCGGATCCGGTCGCCAACGCGCCGAGGCGCACGACCCGCACCGGGCCGAAGCGCGCGGCCACACGATCACCGGAGAGCCGTCCGAGCGTCATGGCCAGTGCGAACACCGTGTAGCCCGCGCCCGACACACCGGGCCCCGCGTGGACGGAATCCGCCAGATACACGGTGCCCCAGTCGGTGACCACGCCCTCGATGAGCAGGACGCACAGCCCGAGCAGGCTGAGCCCCAACAGGCGTCCCCGCAGTCCCGGTCGGGTTCGGGATGTGGGTTCGGTACGCGCCTTCGGCACGTGGTGGACGGCCGGCCGCAGCGCCGCGACGGCCGGCGCCGAGGCGGTCAGGGCGACGGCGGCGGTGACCACGAACTGGGTGGCCGGACGGACGCCGGCCGCCGCCGCGACCGTGCCGATCAGGGCGCCGGTGAGCGCGCCCGCGCTGTACAGGCCGTGGAACGAGGACATGCGTGGGCGTTCCGCGTCGCGTTCGCCGTCGACGGCGTGGGTGTTCATGGCCACGTCGAGCGCGCCGACGGCGGCGCCGAGGACCGCGAGGCCTAGGGTGAGCGATATCAGACCGTCGGCCAGGGCGAGCAGGGCGACCGCCGACGCGTAGATCGGCAGCGCGACACGGGTGACGAGGCGGCTTCCGAATCGGTTGACCAGGACGCCGGCCGCCGGCATCGCCGGTACCGACCCGAGCGCGACGCCGAGCAGTGCGATGCCCAGTTGTCCGTCCGACAGGTGCAGATCGGCCTTGACCTGCGGGATGCGCGGCGCCCAACTGGCGAGGACCGTCCCGTTGAGGAAGAACACGGCGTACAGCCCCCACCGGCCGGAACCCGGTCGGTGTTCCCGGTCTCGGCGGCGTCGGCGCGACGCGCGGCGGGCAGCGGGTGCTTCGGGGCGGATGCGCATGGCTCTCCGTTCTCCGTTCTCCGTGTGGTTTCACGTCCTGCTCGGGCGGCGGTCGGCTACGGTCGCGACGACTCCGGGCGGGTCATGCGGGTCATGCGTGGCGGATGTGGGGGTGATCCAGGGCAGCGCGAGGTCGGCCGTCGTCGTCGGTGGATGGGCGCGGGCACGGGTGAACGCTTCCGCGTACGCGACGCCCACCTCTCGGCCGCGCAGCGCGGACTGCCGTCGGGCGAGGTCCACGAAGTCGTGGCCGCCGCGCCGGCGGCGGCCGTCGTTCTGACTCGCGTGTCGCGACACCATGGCCTCCTTGGTCGGCATGGTGTCGGTGATGTTTACCCACAGGTCCGGCGTACCCCCGTTCGCGCCGGTCAACGTATCCATCCGGAACAACGCCGGGACGGTGTCGAGGGCGGCGTGCCCGGTTTCGAGGCCCGGTTCGCGAGCCAGTAGCCGCGCGGCGCTCGCGAGGGCGCCCGCGGCCCGGTGGTCGGGGTGGTAGTCCTCGGGGTGATGCGCGAACAGCACGTCGGGGCGGGTGCGGCGCAGCACGTCCACGACGAGTAGGCGGGCCGCGGGGGTGTCGTAGAGGAAGCCGTCCGGCAGTCCGAGCATGATCGAGTCCGCTCCGAGTACGGACGCGGCCTCGCGGGCCTCGTGTGCGCGAACACGGGCGATCGGGGACGGGGACGGGGAGGCGGACGGGGATAGGGACGGAGACGGGGACGCGGACGGGATGGAGGGCGTGGCCCGGGGCTCGGTCGGTGCGCCCGGTGCGCCGTTGGTCAGGATGGCGATGGTCACGTGGGCGCCCTGCGCTCGGTAGCGCGCGAGGGTTCCGGCGCACAGCAGTTCGACGTCGTCGGGGTGGGCGCCGAGGGCGAGGATTCGCATGGCGATCGGTCCTTGGTGTCGGGGTGGACGTCGTGGTGGATGGCGTTGCGCGGGGTCCTGTGTTCACCTCGGGAGTGCGCCCGGTGCACCATGCCGTGCGGCGGTCCGGTCCGTTCGGGGTACGGGTTCGCCGCCGCCCGCTATGGGAGTTCGCAGAGAATCCGTGCGAACCCCAGCACGCCGCTGTCCGTGAGGAAGTTCGTGCGCACATGGCGGCGTCCGTTGTCGCCCAGCTCCCGGGCGTACGCCGGGTCGGCGAGCAGTCGGTCGATGCCGGCGCCGAGTCCCGGCAGATCGTGCGGGTGGTTCAGCAGCAGGCCGGATCGGCCGTGTCGGATCTGTTGTCGGATTCCACCCACCGGCGAGGCGATCACGGGCCGTCCCTTCCAGGCGGCCTCGGACACGGTCAATCCGAATCCCTCGGCGAGGCTCTTTTGGATCACCACGGTCGAACACCGTTGGATGGCGTTGATGGTCAACGCGTGCTCGGTCGGATGATCGGTGGGAATCTCGACCAGATGCACCCGGCCCGGCCGGTTCCGCCGACGTTCGCGGGCCTCGCGGCACTCCGCGAGCACCTGTTCGGCCTGCGCGTCGCCGGCCGCTCGTGGTCCCACGAGCAGCAGGTGCGCACCGAAGTCCGGGTCGACATGGTCGGTGAACGCCTCGATCACGCCCGGGATGTCCTTGACCCGGTCCCATCGACTCACCTGCGTGACGAGTGGCGTGCCGGCCGGCAACGCACCCGCGTGACGATCGATCCGCGCGGTATGGCGAAGGAGCGGATCGGCGAAGGCGAAACCACCGGACGGATCCGCGTCAGCGCCGCTCGGCTCTCGAAAGACGCCGATCCGCGCCATCAGGCGCGACGTGTCCACGGCGGGACGCAGCGGCAGGTTCTTCGGTGACAGCGGGTTGATCGACGGTGACAGGATGCGGACCGGTACGTCGGGCAGCCCGACCGGCAGCGCTCCGTCGTACGACGCGATGAAGCCGTGTGCGGCGGACAGGTACCGACGCAGGAACTGCCAAGCGGGACCGGCTGGTTCGGCATGCAGAGGAGCGCCGATGTGGCATTGCCACAACACGGTGCACCCGGCCTCGCGCAGGTACGGGATCAGGCCCGCCGTCTGGTGATCGTGCAGGACGACCACGCTGCGTCGGCCCATGACGCCGAGCAGGCGCTCCGCGGCTGCGCGCGACATGCGTTCGTACAGGGCGCGGCCGCCTTCCGGGGTCGGCGGGTCCTCGTGTGCGTGCGCGGCGACGCCGCACATCCGGTAGTAGAGCGCCTTCGTCAGGGCGCGGAACGCGCGGCTGCCCTCGATCGTGGCCCACCGGGTATCGATGCCCTCACCGCGCATGTGGGGCAGCGTGGCGCGGAGAAGCTCGGCGACCCCACCGCGCGTCGGATTGTCACTCACGTGCCACACCTCGCGCCCGTCGAGGCGCTCGCGGGCCTCGCGCAGTGCGCCGCGCACCTCGGCGAGCCGTTCCGCGCCGACGACGTGTTCGAGGCGGGCCAGGGGTGTCGCCGGCAGTTCGACCTCCGGCAGCGGCGAGGTCGGCCCGCGAGGCGGCGGGTGCGAGTCGTGGACACGGGGCCGGGTCGAGCGAGTCGCCGTTGTGCCGGTGCTCCCGGCGTTTCCGGTGCTGTTGATGGTGCCCGCGTTGCCCGTACTGTCCGTATTGTCCGTGCTGCCCGTGGTCTCGGTGGGACGGCCGACGGGGCGGGGCAGGGATGGCCCGTGGCAGCGTTCGGTGCGGATCATTGCGGTTGCCTTGCTGTGCGTGGAGCGGTGGTGGGGGACGTACCGAGACGACACGCGGCCCTCGGGGCCGGTCCCGGATTCACCCTTCGACCCGAATTCGGATTCGGATCCGAGTCCGGATCGCGGCATCTGCCATTCACCATCGATCTCGCGCTGTCCCGGGCGCCTGAGCCGGCAGTCCCTGACCGGTCCCGCATCCACCCGAGCCACCGGCCACCCATGCGCGAGCGGCGGCGTGAGCGTTACGACGTTCCTGCACGAGCCCGAGATCGGCACATCCTCGAGGAGCCCGGAATTCACCGACGCCCGACGCGGCCGAACCCGTCCCTGCCCCGCCCCGGTTCCTCAAGCGATCGTCGACAGCCGACGCGCCACGACAGCCGCAGGTGTTCGCCCGATCGAGAATCGCCGTCCGGCCGGCCGCCACGGCGAGCACCGTGCCGGCTCGTCCGTCACCGTGGGCCGTCGAGGGCGACGCTGTCGGCGAAGGCTCGGGCCAGGGGGGTGAGGTCGTCCCAGCGGCGTACGGCCCAGCCGACCGACAGGGGTGGTAGGTCGGGGATGGGGAGGAAACGTATCGGGCCGGTTCCGTCGGTGCCGCGTTGGTCGGGGAGGGCCGGGACGACGGCGTGTCCGAGGCCGAGTTCGGCGAGCAGGATGGCGGTGTCCCAGTCGGCGACGCTGGTGTCGGATGTGACGTGAATGCCCAGCCTCGCGAAGGCCGCGTCGAGGTGCGCCCGCGAGGAGGAGTCCTCCGGAAGCCTGATGTGCCGGATGCCGACGAGCTCGGCGGTGTCGATGTGGGTGCGGTCGGCGAACGGATCGTCGGCGCGGACGGCCAACACCCAGGGCAGTTCGGCGACGCGGCGTTGTTGGATGCCCTGGATCGGGCCGCCGACGGTGATCCAGGCCAGGTCGAGGGTGTTGGAGGCGAGCGCGTCGAAGCAACTGCGACTGGAGGTCTCGGTCCGAAACTCCAGGCTGGCTTTGGGGTATCGGCTGCGGAAGGCGACGACGGCCCCGGACAGGAAGTGCCGCACGGTGGTGGCGCCCGTCGTGACCCGTACCGATCCGGCCTCGCCGTGGGCCAGTTCGTCGAGGCGACGCAGGGCCACGTCCAGGCCGGCGATGCCGTCGGCGGCGGCCGCTTGCAGCAGGCGTCCCGCCGCGGTGGGGGCGACGCCGCGGGGGTGGCGTTCCAGGAGTTGTAGCTTCGTCTCCCGTTCCAGCCGCTTCACATGCTGACTCACCGCCGACTGTGTGCACGAGAGTTCCCGGGCGACGGCGCTCAGGCTCCCGGCTCGGCACACCGCGACGAAGACACGCAGATCATCGAGAGTCATGGACTTAAGGTAACGCTTGGGTAGTTGGCATAAAACCCGAGGATTGACTTGGGAGTGCCCCGGTTCGATGATCGATCCGGGCGGCAACCTGCTCTCACCCACGCGCCCCCGTCCGGACGGGAGAGCCCGGTGGAGCAGGTGCCGACCCCGACCGCCATCGAGAGGAATATCCCGTGTCCGCTTCGACTCCCTCCGACAACGAACACGCCGGCGCGCGCCCGTGGACCGTGGCGGTACTCGGGCCGGGAGGAGTGGGCGGCCTGCTCGCCGCGCTCTTGTCCCGGGCCGGTCACCGGGTGATCTGTGTCGCGGGGGAGGAGACCGCACAGACTATGCGGCGAAGCGGGATTCGGGTGCGCAGCGGGCAGTTCGGCGACTTCACCGCGCACGTCGAGACGGATACCGAACTGCGCGATCCCGTCGACCTGTGCCTGATCACCGTCAAGCACACCGCGCTGAGCGGCGCGCTGGAACGCATACCGCCGCAGGCGGTCGGGAACGGCCTGATCGTGCCACTGCTCAACGGCATCGAGCACCCCTCGGTACTGCGTGGGTACTTCGGCGAACGGAACGTCGTCGCACCCGGCGTGATCCGTGTCGAGTCGACGCGCATCGCGCCGGGCGTCATCGAACACGGCAGCCCGTTCACGGAGATCGACCTGGCCGGATCGCGGGAGCAACTCGCTCCCCTGGCGGCCGTGCTCACGGATGCCGGCGTGCGCACGCGCACGGTGGCGGACGAGACCGCCGCCCTGTGGACAAAACTCGCCTTCCTCGCGCCCTTTGCGCTGCTCACCACCCGCTACGGGCTCACCATCGGCGAGGTGAGGGCCGAGCGCCGGGCGGAGTTGGTCGCTCTCGTCGAGGAAGCGGCCGCGGTGAGCGCGGCCTGCGGTGCGCCGGTCGATCCCGCGCGATCCCTGGCGCTGTACGACTCCTTTCCGGCGCAGACCAAGTCGTCCATGCAACGCGACGCGGAGACCGGCCGTCCCACCGAACTCGACGCGATCGGAGGCGCGTTGTTGCGCACGGCCACGCGGCACGGCACGCCGGTACCCGTCGCGGTCCGGTTGATGGCCGAGCTCACGAGCGGGTGACCGCCCCCGCGTAGAAGACGTACCGCGTCACGGTCGGGCTCGGAGTGCCGGTGTCGACCGGGTGGAAGCCGGGGCGCCCGGGGGCCGAACCTGCCGCGCCGGTGTGTGCGTCGGGGGCCGCGCGCCGTGCCGCGCCGCGCCGTCGGTCAGTGGTTCGCGTCGCCGGGTGTGCCGAGTACGCGGTTCAGGGCGTCGGGGATGATCCGCCGGATGGCGTCGGCGTCGTCCAGGTAGCAGCCGACCGCCAGGCCGTCGCGCAGCAGCATCAGGATGTCGGCCGTCGCGACGGGGTGCGGGTCGCCGGCGGCGGTCAGCAGGTCGGTCAGCATTGTGCGGAACCAGGTGCGGTGGTCGAGGACCGCCTTGCGCACCGGGTGGGACACGTCCGGGAATTCGGCGGCGGCGTTGATGAACGGGCACCCCCGGAAGCCGGGTTCGCGGCCGATCTCGGTCATCAGCTCGAAGACCCGCAGCAGCACGTCGCGCGGCGGTACGTCGGTCGAACCCGCCAACAGCGCCGCGGCACCGTCGCGCTGCGTGCGGTACTGCTCGTCCAGGTAGGCGTGGACCAACTCGTCCTTGGACGGGAAGTGGTTGTAGAACGTCGCCTTCGCCACGCCGGCCTCGGCGATGATCCGGTCGACGCCCACGGCGTGCACGCCCTCCGCGTAGAAGAGCGTGGTCGCGGTGTCGAGGACGCGGCGGCGGGCCGGGCTCTCGCGGCGGTGGTCGGAGGGTGTCGTACTCACACCTTGACTTTACCAGACAGGTCTGTCTACATTCGTTTCACGCCAAGACAGACCCCTCTGTCTATCTCTTCGAAAGGGCGGGACCATGAGCCTGTACACCGCGATCGCCACCTCCGCCGGACGCGACGGACGTGCGGTGAGCTCCGACGGACAGCTCGACGTCAAGCTGGGCATGCAGAAGGAACTCGGCGGGGACGGTGTGGGGACCAACCCCGAGCAACTGTTCGCGGCGGGCTACGCGGCGTGCTTCGCGAGCGCGATGCAGCTCGTGTCCAAGCGGCAGAAGGTGGACGCCGCAGACGCCTCGGTGACGGCCGAGGTCGGTCTGAACGCGAACGGCGACGGCGGCTTCGGCCTCAGCGTGACCCTGCGGGTGGAACTGCCGGAACACCTGTCCGCGGAGGAGGGACGCGCGCTGATCGAGGCCACCCACCAGGTCTGCCCGTACTCGAACGCGACCCGGGGCAACATCCCGGTCGAACTCGTCATCGAGTAGTCCATCGGCGGCGAGACGAGGAATCCGACGCGGACCACCCGGAACCGGAACGCGGTCCCGGAGGATCCCCGGAGCTGGGCTGGGCCCGCTGCGCGAGGGGTGCCGATGTGGTCGAAACGCGCCGGGCGCCGGGCGTCGGCGGCGCGTCTCGGGCCCGGCGGGACCTCGTTCACCACGGCCGTGTTCCCCGGTCCGGGTCTGTGCAACGACGGACCACCCGTTCGGCGGCGGTGCGCCCGGTGCTGCCGGCGGCGGGCCGTACACCGCGGCCGGCCCGGCGTCGGGGTCACGCCGCGCCGCGCAGCAATCCTCGGCGCGGGTCCGACGTATTGCCTCGGGTCACGGATGCACCCGGCCCGGCAGGCGCATCCGGCGTGTCCGGCGAGTCGTGGGTGCTCATGAGATGAATCCCCGAGCGATGTTCGGCGACGCGCGCCCTCCGCGGCGGCACCGGGCCGCCGGTGGGGGTGATCGGCTCTTCGATCGACCCTGCGTGCCCTTCGCTGCGGCACGGCGGAAACGGCGCGCCGACCGGTGTGGCGAAGTCGGATCCGGTCCCGGATTCCAGTCCCGCGCCGGGGGTCCAGGGTCGGGGCGCCAGGGGCGAGGCCCAGGGTCGGGAGTCCCGGGGCCACATCGTCGGGACCGCGACGTTCCGTGGCTATTCGACCTCGATCAGAGTGTGCATGCCCTTGGCTCCCAGGCGTTTGGCGTCCGAGATGTCGTGGACCCACGTGATGAGCGCGTAGCGGCCCGCGTCGAGGGGAGCGTCGAGGACGGCGGAGCGGCCGGGGGACAGCGGGGTCATGCCCAGGCCGGCAGTCGTATCGAAGGGCGGTGTGCCCCATTCGCCTCGGTCCAGGGCGCGGAAGAACTCGGCGAGCCGTTCGTTCGTCGTGCCGGCCGGCACTGGGTAGAGGATGGCCTCGTTGACCTGCCGGGGCAGGAGGTTGACCACCAACAGGGGCGCTCCGGAGCGGATCCGGTCGGGCGCGACGTAGCGGGGTCCCTCCCCCGTCCGGATGGAGGCGATCACGCCCTCGGGCGAGGGGCCGGGCGTGGCGTCCGGCCGGCCGGCCACGGTCAGCGTCCGCACCCGCTCGACGCCCGGCGGATTCGCCGTCTCGAAGTCGAGGAAGTCGACCCAGAAATACGTGCCGGGCCGAAGCGTCACCCCGAACGAGACCGAGCGCCCCGGGACGGTCGCCGCGCCGCCGAGGAACGTCGCCTCCCGCATGACCGCGTTGCCGCCGTCGCGAATCCCGTCCGGATCGTGCGACAGTGCCCGCACGAGATTCGGCGCGAACGCCTCGAGGGACACGCCGGGGTTCAGTCGCAGCAGCCCCACATGCCCACGACCCGGGTCGGAGGTGGCCACCCGGAACGTGGCGAATCCGGGCACCGCGGTGGCGGGTGCCGCGAGACCTCCGACGCCCGCGACGACATTCAACGCCTGCCCTTCCGCTACCTGCCGGATCCCCGGCCCGGGCTTATCGCCGGCGGCCGAGCGATCGGCGGCGAACGCCGAGGGGGCGACGCACGCGATGAGCGTGCCGGTGGCCAGGACGGCGAGCGAACGATAGACCCGGGATATCCGGTGCACAGGCATGGCAACTCGCTTTCGACGATACGGATCAGCCGAGTCGTCCACGCGTGGGACCGACTGGCGTGGTCCGACCTGGTCCGACCTGGTCGGACTTCGGTGGATGTCCACAAGTCTCCGTCGCGATCGGCGCCACGACGTCGTGCCCGCGAACGATCGTCCGCCTCCCCGGCCGGTACGAGAGTGGCCGCCCGACCCAGGACCCGAGTTGTGGCCGCTCGCCCGGTAGCCGCAACCCCTGGGGTACGAAATCCGATCCCCATACCCTCCCGGTGGACGAACGGCACGGGACGGTGCGCGAGTTGCCCGACCCGCTCTCGCCGGCGAGTCCTCGGACGCGACCACGACCGAAGTACTGCCCACGGGCACGGCAGCGCTGTGCGGTGCGGATCACCAGGTCCGCGCCGTCACGTTTCGGGGCGTGCACGTGCGCCGACGCGCAGTGGCAGCGCGTGGGGGGGCGGGGAGGGCGGAGGGTGGTCAGGTCACCGTGCTGATGACGGCCTTGCCCTCGGTGGCGGCTGCGGTGAGGAACACGATCAGATCCTCGAACGTGTTGTCTCCGGTGATCCCGTTCCACGGACGGGACGCGCCCGCGCCGGTGGCCCACCGCTCGTCGCGTAGTCCCTCCGCCACCGGCCCCACCTGCTCCGGAGGCAGGAAGTACGCCGGCTCACCCGCGAATTCGACACCCTCGACGATGTCGCAGCCGTACCCGACCGCCCTGGCCAACCAGGGATACTCCTTGGTCCAACGTTCCATACCGCCCTCGGCCTCCAGTCGGCCCTCGGCCGACATGGTCAGCACGCGATAGTCGCATCCGTAGCGGTCCACCCGCGGACGAAAACCGGAGACGACCGAGCCGCTGCCGCCCCTGTCGGCGAACAACCCGCCGACCAGCCCCGGAGTATCCGCGACCTCCCCGAGTGCCGCAGGCTCGATCTTCACCAGGGTCAACCACATCGACATGCCGCTTCCTCACCACTCCCGATTGCCTGCCACCAGCCACGACCCGACGCACCCCTCGTCGGCTCCCATCGGAAGTCCTGGCACGAGGTGGTTCACCCGGACGAACATGCTGCCTTCCATCGGGCGGGTCGGTACAGAACTACCGGGCCCCTGCCGAGTGTCGGCCGAGGACGGGTTCCGCGACGAGTCGCGCCACGCGGCACAACGTCTGGCCGTGTCGGGCGAAGAGTTCGTCGCGCGAGCCGAAGTGGCCCAAGTCTGCCAGGACATAGCCGGAGAGGTCGCACGCGGTGCGGGCATCGGTGGTCGGGCACAGCGTCGTCCCGTCCCAGTCGATCGCCGTCCTGGACAGCGCCTCGAAGAGGGTCTCCGGGCCGGTGTTGGTGAAGCCGCCACCAGGACCGTTGCTCAACTCGTCGAGGTTGCCGAAGAGTTCCGCGACGGTCAACCAGTGCGCCATGGGGTGCTCGCCGGTGGACGGGCCCGTCAGGTGGAATTCCGGCCAGGCCAGCACCACTTGGTCCGGGACGATCCGACGCAGGTGCGGGAACCTCGGATACCAGAATGCCCCGTCCAGGAGTAGACCGCGCACCCGCGTGGCCACTCCGGACGCGCGGGCCACGGCTTCGAGTATGGCCAGGCGCTGGCTGCACGATCCGCGACCCAGGCGCAGCACCTGCGACGTGGGCCGTTCGTCCTGCACGGAGTACACGGGTCGGACGGCTGTGGCGATCAAACGATGGGCTGTACGCAGGACTTGTACCCGACGGACGGCATCCCCGGCGATGCTCGGATCCTGGGCGTTCATCGTGCCTTCGGTGCTTACCGGGTTCTCGACCTTTCCCGGGTTCTCGACGCTTTCCGGGTGCCGGGCCGACGCCGTGTTCGCGGCGCGCTCGGCCAGTGCGGTCACGCGCCGGTCCGGCCAGTCGAGGATCCGCGTCGGCGCCGTGCTTCCCGCGACCACTCTCCGATCGACGGTGTCCTCGTGGATTCGGCGCCTGGGCCGAAGCAGCGAACTCGTCATGCCATGGTCCCCTCATGGAGCATTCCCCGGATACCACGACGCATCATGTCAGAGGATTTGAACGTGTTCAATTATCCGGCGGCAGCGGCGATGGAGGACGCGGGCACGGCCCCCGGGAAGCAGCCGTCATCACGCGTCGCGCAGCGTGAGGATGTATGCCGCCGTGAGCGCGACCGCACGGTCTTCGTCACGGGACAGATCCGCCAGGGCGCGGGACGCCGTGGATCCCGGGATGTCCGCAAGTGCCTGGGTCAGCCGTCGACGTGCGGACGCTGCTGCGGTGCCCTGCGCGAGGCAGTCGACGAGCCTGGTGGCGATCTCGTCCGCCAACGCGGGACGACTCGCCAACGCGCTCAGCGCATCGGCCGCTTCGACGTCATTCGTGTCATGGACGATCATGTCCACGAGCGTCGGGACCGCGTCGGCCACTCCGCGCGGACCGAGCGCCAGAGCCGCACACCTGCGGACCACGAGGTCGGAGTGCGTGAGGGCGTCCCGCAGCAGTGCGGACGCCTCGTCGTCGGGAATCTCGGCGATGGCCCGGACGGCACGTTCGCGCACCTCGGCCGCCGGTGAGTCGAGGCCCTGCGCCAGTGGTTGCGCCCATTCGCCGTCGCCCGATCGAGCCAAGGCCCATCGAAGGGCCCCGGCGACGTTCGGGTCCGTCTCGCTCAACGCCGCCTCGACGAGGGCTTCCACCGGCACCGGAACCTCTTCGGCCGAGGCCAACGCCGCGCGCTGGCGCTTCCCGGCGCTCTCCGACCCCAGGGCCTGGAGGAGTGCGACGACCTGGAGGACGTCCTCCCAGCCGACGGGTTCCGCGGCCTCGATCCGACGAAGTCGCGTCAGCAGCGCCGTCTCACGCGCGATGCGTTCCCGCGTCCGGAGGACGAGGTCGTCGACGAGATCCGCGGGCCGGAAGCCGGGATCATCCAGCGCGGACCCGACTTCACGCAGCGACAACCCCAGTGATCGCAGGCTCTCGATGTGGAAGATGCGCCGGATGTCCTCCCCCGAATACTCGCGATAACCGCCTTCGGTACGACCCGTCGGCCGCAACAACCCGAGCGATTCGTAATGCCTGAGCATGCGGGCGCTGACCCCGGACCGTCGTGCCACATCACCGATCAACACGGCCTGTCACTCCTTCTGGCCGGCCCTGCCGAGTGCCACGACACGCTTCGCCTCCTCGGTGGCGAACTCGAATCCCGCGTCCGGGTCGCGCAACAGCCGCTCCGTGGCGATCGCGTGCCGGCGCACGTCGGGGTCGAGATCCGTCATCGCCGCGCGCAGGGTCGGCACGATCGCCTCATCGAGCGCGATCAGCGCCCGACTGAGGCTCAGCCGGATCTCACGCCCGCCGCGCCCGAGTTGGGTTGCCAATACCGCGGCCAACGCGGGCTCTTCACCCTCTGGCACGAGTGCGACCGCCGCCCGCCAAGCGCTTCGCGCCACCTCGTCGTCCGGGTCGGACAGAAGTGCCCGGGTGATCGCCGGCCACGCCTGGCGATCCCCGATCTTGGACAGCGTGTGCAGCGCCTGGCTCCGGGCCTGCGCCCGCTCCGAGCCGAGTTCACCGACAAGTGCCGGGACCGTCCTCGTCGACGCGTGGCGGGTGAGTGCCCACGTGAGCATCTCGCGCACCTGGAAATCGGGCTCGATCGCGCATCGCTCGACGAGCCTGTCCACGAAACGCGGGTCCGGGGTCGTGCCGGCGACCATCGCCGCCCGCAGCCGCACCGGGGAGCGGCCGTCCTCCAGCGCCCGAAGGACGCGCGGCACATCCGCCTCCTGCTTCGGCAAGGTCATCGGGACCACCTCCTCGGCCGTAGTCAAGACCTTGTCACGGTGTCAAGGTCAAGGGGGCCGGCCGCGGGATCCCCGGACGGGACCCACGGCGGTGGCTTCAAAGCGCCGCCGAGGTCCCGTCCGAGGGGCGGCTCACGAGTCCGTGAGCACCCACAGTTGCCAGACTCCGGCAGGTCGGCACTCGTACCTGTTGGCTCCGTTGTCCAGGTACCACTGGCCCCTGGTGTGGCAGCCGCCCAGGTCTTCGGGGGCGAAGTCCTGCACGTGGTGCCAGCCGGGGCCGACCGAGGGGGCGGCGGCCGCGGGGCCGGTCGCCGGTCCCGTCGTCGCCACCGCCTGACTGACCGCCAGACCGGGCGCCGTCAACAGCGCTGCGGCGGTGGCGAGTACGGCGAACCTCTTTTTGCTGTTCATGGTTCTTTCCTTTCGAGTGAGCGAGGGGAACTCCAGCGTCCCGTTTCCACCGGCAACGGTCTTCATGCGCAGGGCGGATCGGCTCGTACAACGAAATATCTACTCTTCCGCCCTTTTCCTACGACGACGCGCCGGTGTCCCTACCCGGACGCGGTGACCTTCGCCGCCAGGTCGCGGTTCAGGTCGATGCGTACCAATGCCGCCGCGAAGCGCGCCAAGTCGTCGCCGTCGACCAGTTCGGCCAACGCGGTGGCGGTCTCCGGCAGGCCCACACGGGTCGCCCCCGCGAGCGCCTTCTCGTCCAGAACCGGGCGCAGGAAGGGCCACACCTCCTGGGCCTCACGGCAGAAGATCAAGGCGCCGGACGGGCCGATGCCGGGGAATTCGCGCAACAGTTCCAGCACTCGTTCGCGGCGTTCGCCGGCGTCCCGCGCCAGGCGACGCAGGTCGCCCGCGTAACGGTCGCGGGCCAGGTCGGCGCATGCGCCGAGCCGTGTCGCGGTGCCTTCGTCGTAGCGCACGTAATGCGCCCGTCCGAGCGCGTCCACCCGTTGTTGCCAGGTCAGGTCTCCCATGCCCTTCGGTGTGCCGCCGCCCGCGTCGATCAGTTCCCGCGCCGCGCGCACCGCGATATCGGCCTTGATGCGCGTGGAGATCAAGTTGCTCAGCACGAGCAGCCGCCACAGCGGCGCGGGCTTGTTCGTCAGGCGGATGCCGGCCTGTCGGGCGTATGTCGTGCCCGCCTCGGCGAGCACCGCGCCGACGAGCTCGCGCCTCGTCTCGGCCGTCTTGGTCGAGCCGGGGGATGGGGTGCTCTTGGAAGGCATGGCCGGCCGCTCCGTGTCGCGAGGGTGATCGCCGTCGGCGGTGCCGTTACCCGCGACGGGGGCGGGGAATCGAACGATCGTCGGTGGGAAGCGGCAAGGACATGACGCTACGCATGGGATGTACGGTCATCACCACCACCGATCTGCCGCGAGCGATCGAGTTCTGGACGTCCGCGCTCGGGCTTCGCCCCCGTGATCGGGTCGCCGAGGACACCGACTTCGTCGTCCTGGTCGAACCGGACGGGAGCGGGCACGCCCTCTCGCTTCAACTCGGCGAGGTGCGCGAGCGCGTCGAACCGGTGCGGGTCCACCTGGACCTGTACACCGACGACCAGGCCGGCGAGGTCGAACGCCTGATCGGGCTGGGTGCCGGTCGACCCGAGTGGGACTATCCGGACGACCCGGATTTCGTGGTGTTGGAGGACCCGGACGGCCACCCGTTCTGCGTCGTGGCCCACGATCCCCACAAGAACTGAACCCCGAGTCGTCGGCAGGGACCCCGCCTGCGCGGTTCGCCCGGTCGGGCAGCCGGGCCCGGCCGGATCGGCCATTGCGCGGGTTCCGAGGTATCCGGTCGGCCGCGTTGCGGAGGAAACTCTCGAGGCCGCTGTCGACGAGGGCGCCCGGGGGCCGCCGGGCGGGGGGTCCCGGGGGAGGGAACGCGGGGGTGGGGGGGGCGGGGGGGTAGGAGTGGGGGGGGTTTTTCGCCCCTCGA
>NZ_JBVHLU010000062.1:0-68032 GCF_055558835.1 Embleya sp. NPDC025285 | reverse complement strand
GGCCCCCCCCCCCTCCCCCCCCCCCCCCCCCCCCACCCCCCCCCCCCCCACCCCCCCCCCCCCCCCCCCCCCCCCCCCCCCCCCCCCCCCCGGGCCGTTTTCCGGCGGGGCGGGTCAGGGGCGGGCGCCGTCCTTGGTGGTGTGCGCGGCGTTCCACGCGACCAGGTCGGCGGTCCGGTTCGTGATGATCCCGTCCACCCCCGCGTCGTTCAGCGCGGCCCACTCCCGCGGGTCGTCCGGCGTCCAGGCCAGCACCGCGATCCCGGCCGCGTGCAACTCCTGGACCACGTTCGGGCGTTGGGCCAGGCCGTGGTACGAGGGGTTGTACGAGGTCAGCCGCAACTCCTTGGCCAGTGCGACCGGATCGGCGTCGAGTTGATCGCTGAGCAGGCCCAGCGGCAGTTCGGGGGCCAGCTCGCGGGTCAGCCGCAACGACTCCTGGTCGAAGCTCTGCACGAATACCCGACCGGCCATCCCGGCGGTGCGTACCTCCTGGACGATCCGGGCGATCTCGTCGCGGGAGTGCGGATTCTTGATCTCCAGGAGCAGTCGTCCGCCGCGCGTGCGCAGGTCCGTGAGCTGTTCGCGCAGCGTCATCACGCGGGTGCCGGCGAACTCCGGCTTGAACCAGGCCCCGGCGTCCAGTGTGGCCAGGTCAGAGGACGTCAGATCGCGGATCGCGCCCTTGCCGTTGGTGGTTCGATCCACGGTGGCGTCGTGCATGATGTGCGGCACACCATCCGTGCTGGGCTGCACGTCGTTCTCGATCCAGTCCGCACCCACGTTCCGGGCCGCCTCCTGGGAGGGCATGGTGTTCTCCGGTGCCACCGTCGGCGCGCCCCGATGCGCGAAGACGGTGATCCGGGTGCCCGGGGCACGGATATAGCTGCGCCCGTCGATCGGCGACGTGCCCCGTCGAGTGTCCAGCGTCTCCGACGGCGGGTGCGCGGCGGCGGCCTGGGGCGGCTCGGGGGCCCTGAGCGCACTGCTGGACAGCGAGGACTTCGCGGTGGCGTCGTGGACGTCCGCCGGGGCCAGGCACTGTGCGCAGCCGAACACGATGCCCAGGCCGGCCAGCAGGCCGGCGATCCGCCGTTTGACACGGCGGGGCCGGGGCCGAGGTGGGCGCTCGGGTTGGTCAAGGAGCATTCCGGCATCGTAGAAGCAATCTCGAGCTGCCATTCGAATTCGATCATCACGGCGTGTGACACCCGGCCATCACGACATGTGACGCTCGACATGCGCACCGTGACGAACGGTGTGAGAGTGGACGAGACCGACCATCGGTTCTCCGTAGGAGGAAACGGCCATGGCCAAGCAGAAGTCGAAACCCCACATGCAGAACAAGAACTCGCTGTTCGTCGAAGCCGAGCGTGCGGACTCCGCAGCGGCGCCGGCAGCGGAGGCGACGGACACCCTCGAGTCCCCCAAGGCCGCCCGACGCGGCAAGAGCGACCGGCCCAAGGGCCGCCCGAGGCGCTGACGGCTCGGCGTCCCCGGACGCCGAGCAGCGGACCTCGCGGAAGCCCGGGGGAGGGGCGTGACGGTGACACCGCCCCGCCCGGTGCGCGCCCGTAGGCCCCGTCGACCCCATGTCGACGGGGCCTTCGGCGTGACCGGGCGCCGCCGGGCACCGATCGGGTCGGCGCCGAGCACCGGTTGCGGGCGGGTAGGCGTGGCCTGCCGGCTACGGGCGGGTCGGCCCGTACACCCGACCAGTCCTGGTGGACACGCTGCCGAACAGGCCGCGCGGGGTGAGCTTGGCCAGCCCGACCACCGCCTTGTAGCGCAGATCCGGCACGCTGACGGTCTTGCCCACCGCGAGGTCGCGGATCGCGGCGGCCACCACCCGATCGGCGTCCAACCACATCCAGTTGGGGATGTTGGATGTGCCCATCCCGGCCCGCAGGTGGAACTCGGTGCGTACGAAGCCCGGACACAGGGCCATCAACCGCACACCGCTGCCCGTCAATTCGCGGGCGGCGCCCTCGGTGAAGCTGACCACCCATGCCTTGCTCGCGCCGTAGGTGCCGCGGGGCAGGAAGGCCGCGACGGACGCCACGTTGATCACCCAGCCGCGACCGCGCTCGCGCATCGCCGCACTCGCCGCGGTGGTCAGCCGCAGCACCGCCTCGCAGTGCACCTTGAGCATGCGCACCTCGTCCGCCGTGGATGCGTCCAGGAAACCGCCCCGATTGCCGAAGCCGGCGTTGTTGACCAACACGTCCACGGGCGCGAACCGATCGGCCAGCCGCGTCTCGACGGCCGCGATCCCCTCGTCCAGGGACAGATCCGCGGGCAACACCTCCACCGTGATGCCGTGTTCCTCGCGCAGATCGCGGGCGCACTGCGCCAATCGCTCCTCGTCCCGCGCGACCAGGACGAGGGCGTGCCCTTCGTGGGCGAGCCGTCGGGCGAACGCGGCGCCGAGGCCCGAAGTGGCGCCGGTGATCAGTGAGGTCGTCATGCCACCCAGCGTAGTAACCGGGCCGATGCCGGCCGGCTCCCCGGTGCAGCGTCCGGCTCGACGTGCGCCCGACGTGTGCCCGACGCGGAGCCGGCTCGGGGACGCAGCGGGCACGCGGGGCAAAGGCGGGGGCATGCGGGGGCGTGTCGAAGGCACACCCCCGGGGCCATGCCGGCTGGAACAATGACGCGGGGGCGGATCCCGGAAGGAAGTACGCGATGGCGGCTGCGGTGCGCAAGATCGGTGGACAGGTGCCGCCCGCCCGGGGGACGCGACCGCGTAACCGTCGCGCGCTGATCCTGGCCGCCGCGGCCGACCTGTTCCACCGCCGGGGCTATGCGGACGTGGGCATGAGCGACATCGCCGACGCCGTGGGCATGGGGCCCTCCGCGCTGTACCGGCACTTCCGCAGCAAGCAGCACCTGCTCATGCAGGTCGTGCTCGACGGGGTCGCGCCGGTGCGCGACGCGCTGGCCCGCAGCGCGGTCGAGGACCCGGACACGGTGCTGCGCGCGGTGGTCGCGGCCACCCTCGACCACCGCGAAGTCGGCGTGTTGTGGCAGCGCGAGGGCCGACTGCTGCCCGCGGCCGAGCGAGCCGAGGTGCGGCGCGAGATCCACGCGGTCACCGCGGTGGTCGCCGAGCTGATCCGGGACGCCCGCCCGGAGTTGTCGCCAGGGCAGGCCGAACTGCTCGCGTGGTGCGGCCTTGGGGTACTGCTCAGCCCCTCCTTCCACCGGATCGAGCTACCCCGTCCGGAGTACGTGCGGCTGCTCGTGGAGTTGGGCCGCGCCGCGGTCACCGCGCGGCCCGCCGAGCTGGTGTCGATCGCGCGCACGCCGACGCGGCCGACCGGGATCGTGCTGCGCTCCCGGCGCGAGGCGCTGCTGGGCGCGGCCGTACGGATGTTCGCCGAGCACGGGTACGCCGGGGTGGCCATCGAGGACATCGGCGCGGCGGCGGGGATCGCCGGCCCCAGCGTGTACAACCACTTCGAGAGCAAGGCGGACCTGCTCTCGGCGGCGGTGACCCGGGGCATCGAGTGGTTGTCGATGGACATGACCCGCGCGCTGGCCGGCGCCGAGGACGACGAGGGCGCGCTGCGGGTACTGCTGTGGTCGTACATCCGGTTCGCGGCCGAGTACAGCGACCTGGTCACACTGCTCCTCGCGGAGGTGTCGCACCTGCCGACGCAGGCTCGGCATCGGGCCCGCCAGGCGCAGGCGGACTACCTCATGGAGTGGGCGCACCTGCTGTGCGCGGTACGACCGGAGTACGGCGCGGCGCAGGCCCGGATCCGGGTGCACGCGGCGCTGACCGCGATCAACGACGTGGCCCGCACGCGTCATCTGCGGGACACCGCCGGGGTGGCGCCCACCCTCGCGGCGGTGGCCGGCGCGGTGCTCGGACTGGATCCGGTCGGGTAGTCGAACCCGTCGGTCAGTGCTCGCAGACGACCCAGCCCCGAGAGCCGTCGGTGTAGGTCTGTTGCTTCCAGATCGGTACCTCGTGCTTGATCCGCTCGACCAGTTCACGGCACGCGGCGAAGGCCCGCGCGCGGTGCGCCGTGGCCACCGCCACCGCGATCGCGGTGTCCCCGACCACGAGGTCGCCGATCCGGTGCAGCGCGGCGACGGCCAGGATGTCCGGTTCCTCGGCGGCGAGGCGCTCTGCCACCTCGCGGAGCCGGTCGACGGCCAGGGGATGGGCGGAGTAGGACAGTGCGCGCACGGCGCGGCCCGCGTCGTGGTCGCGCACCGTGCCGACGAACACCGAGGTGCCACCGGCCGCCGGGTGGGCGATGGCGGCGAGCACCTCGTCGACGCTCGGCGCGGTGTCGCGGATGGCGCACAGGCGCACGACCGGCGCGGCGGATGTGGTCGCGGACGGCCGGCGTACGGCTTCGGCGGTCATCGGGTCAGCCGCCGATCGCGGACATCGGGCGGTCCGGGGCGAGGAAGCCGGGCGTGTCGATGCCGTGTCCCGGGCCCTTGCCGAACAGCGCGATCCGCCACGCGGAGGCGATCTCGGCGTCGTCCGCGCCCGAGCGCAGCAGGGTGCGCAGATCGGACTCGTCCCGGGCGAACAGGCACGTGCGCAACTGCCCGTCGGAGGTGAGCCGGACCCGGTCGCACGCGCCGCAGAACGGCCGGGTCACGCTCGCGATCACCCCGACGGTGGCGGCGCTTCCGTCGACATGCCACTCCTCGGCGGGCGCGGACGCGTCGTCGCGCGGGACGGCGGTCAGCGTGAACCGGGCGGCCAGCCGCTCCAGTACCTCGGCCGCGGTGACCATCAGGTCGCGATCCCACGCGCCCTGCGGGTCCAGCGGCATCTGCTCGATGAAGCGCAGCCGGTAGCCGCGCTCGATCGCCCACTCGAGCATCGGCACGATCTCGTCGTCGTTGATCCCGCGCACCGGCACCGTGTTGACCTTGACCGGCGCGAGGCCGGCCGCGCGTGCCGCGCGCAGTCCGGCGAACACGTCCTCGATCCGGTCCCGGCGGGTGAGCAGCGCGAACCGTTCGGGCCGCAGGGTGTCCAGGCTGACGTTGACCCGGCGCAGTCCCGCCGCACGCAGCGCGGGCGCCAGTGCGGCCAGCCGGATGCCGTTGGTGGTCAGCGACAACTCGGGGGCGCGGTCCAGGCCGGCCAGGTCGGCGATCAGCGCGGGCAGGTCCGGCCGCAGCAGCGGCTCGCCGCCGGTGAGCCGGACGGTGCGGATACCGAGGCGGTCCACCGCGATCCGGATCAGGCGGGTGGTCTCGGCCCGGGTGAGCAATTCGCCGGCGGGCAGCCAGGGCAGACCCTCGGCGGGCATGCAGTAGGTACAGCGCAGGTTGCACCGGTCGGTCAGGGACACACGCAGGTCGGTGTGCGCCCGACCGAACCGGTCGAGCAGCGGGGCGGGCGGCGCGATGGGGTGGGACATGCCCGTCAGTAGAGCCGTCCGTGCCGCCCACGGTCCACGGGCGGAACGTACGAGAGGCGGCCGGCGACGCCGCGCGCGGTCTGGTGGATTCGTCCGAAGGCGCGCTCCGGGCGGTCCGGCGTGCCCGGGTGCGGTCGGGCGCGGGCCGGGGGCGGCCCGGTTCGGTGTCGAGGACGGCTCAAGGGGCGGGCATCGCCTCGGGGTCCGACTCGGTCCCGCCCAGGCGTTGCCCCAGGCGGGACGCGATCTCCCGCATCCGGGTGGTCATCCAGTGCTCCTCCATCGCCCGGATCCGGCCCTCGGGTCCGGACACGGACAGCGCGGTCGCGGTCGGCGCGCCCGGCACCACCACGGCGACGCAGCGCACGCCCAGTTCCTGCTCCTGGTCGTCGACCGCGTAGCCCTGCGCCCGGATCAGCGGGAACTGGGCGAGCAGCGCGGCCGGATCGGTGACCGTGTGCTCGGTGTGCGAGGCCAGCGGCCGGCCGCCGAGGACCCGTGCGGCGTCGGCCTCGGGCAGGTGGGCGAGCAGGACCTTGCCGACCGCGGTGCAGTGCGGCTGGACCCGGCGGCCGACCTCGGTGAACATCCGCATCGAGTGCCGGCTGGGCACCTGGCCGACGTAGACCACCTCGCCCGCCTCCAGCACCGCGAGGTTGGCGGTCTCGCCGGTGGTCTCCATTAGTTCGGCCAGGTACGGCCGGGCCCAACTGCCGAGCAGCCGGCCCGCGGTCTCGCCCAGTCGGATCAGTCGCGGGCCGAGCGTGTATCGCCGCGAGGCGTCCTGGCGCAGATAACCCAGCGAAACGAGCGTGCGTACGAGGCGGTGGATCGTGGGCATGGGCAATCCTGAACGCGCGGCGAGCTCGCTGAGCGTCAGCACTCCGCCGGCGTCGGCGAGCAGTTCGAGGAGGTCGAACGCACGTTCCAGCGACTGGACACCACCACTCGCGCCGTTGGCTGTGCCGTTGGTGCTCGAGTTGACTGCGGCCACGGCGTGATCCTCCGTCGAGAATTTATTCAACAAGTTGTTGAACTTCCGTTTCCCGGAAACTAATGTCCACTCTACAAAAGAGCGTCGACGGCGAAGGAGAGCCACCCATGAGTGCACCGGCCATCGTGGTCAAGCACAGCACAGTGACCGGCGGCTCCGTGCCGCGAGCGGACGAAGTGCTCACCACCGACGCGCTGCGCTTCGTGGCGAGCCTGCAACGCCGATTCGGCGGCCGTCGCGACGCACTGCTGAACCTGCGCCGGACCCGACGCGAGGAGATCGCCCGCACCGGCCGGCTCGACTTCCTGCCGGAGACCGCCGACGTACGCGCCGCCGACTGGCGGGTGGCCGAGGCGCCGCCCGCACTGCGCGACCGACGGGTGGAGATCACCGGTCCGGCCGATCGCAAGATGACGATCAACGCGCTCAACTCCGGCGCGAAGATCTGGCTCGCCGACTTCGAGGACGCCTCGGCGCCGACCTGGCACAACGTCGTCGCCCACCAACTCAACCTGATCGACGCCTACGACCGGCGGATCGACTTCTCCACCGCCGAGGGCAAGACGTACGCGCTGCGTCCGGACGACGAGTTGGCCACCGTGGTGATGCGCCCGCGCGGCTGGCACCTGGACGAGCGGCACATCCTGGTCGACGGCGTCCCGGCGGCCGGCGCGCTGGTCGACTTCGGGCTCTACTTCTTCCACAACGCGGCCCGCCTGCTCGACCGGGGCCTGGGCCCGTACTTCTACCTGCCCAAGATCGAGAGCCACCTCGAAGCCCGGTTGTGGAACGACGTGTTCCGGCACGCGCAGGACCTGCTGGACATCCCGCGCGGCACGATCCGCGCGACCGTGCTGATCGAGACGATCACGGCCGCGTTCGAAATGGACGAGATCCTCTACGAACTGCGCGAGCACGCGTCGGGCCTGAACGCGGGCCGCTGGGACTACCTGTTCAGCATCGTGAAGAACTTCCGCGACGCGGGAGACGCGTTCGTGCTGCCGGACCGCAACGCGGTCACCATGACCGCGCCGTTCATGCGCACGTACACCGACCTGCTGGTGCGTACGTGCCACCGGCGCGGCGCGCACGCGATCGGCGGGATGGCCGCGGTGATTCCCTCGCGACGCGACGCTGCGGCCAACGCGGCGGCGCTGGCGAAGGTGCGCGACGACAAGGACCGTGAGGCCGGGGACGGCTTCGACGGGTCCTGGGTGGCCCACCCGGACCTGGTGCCGGTCTGCCGCGAGGCGTTCGACACGGTGCTCGGCGAGCGGCCGAACCAGATCGAACGCACCCGGGACGACGTCGAGGTGACGGCGGATCAGCTCCTGGACGTGGCGTCCGCGGACGCTTCGCCGACCAACGCCGGGCTGCACGCGGCGGTCGGCGTCGGGCTGCGCTACCTGGAGGCGTGGCTGCGCGGATACGGCGCGGTCGCCGTCTTCGGCCTGATGGAGGACGTGGCGACCGCGGAGATCTCCCGGTCCCAGGTGTGGCAGTGGATCAACAACGGTGTGGTGCTCGCGGACACCGGTGACAAGGTGACCTCGGACCTGGTCCGGCGTCTGGTCGTCGAGGAACTGGGCGCGCTGCGCGAGGACATCGACGACGACAGGTTCGAGGCCGGCCGCTGGACGGACGCGCGCGACCTGTTCCTCAAGGTGGCCCTCGCCGACGAGTTCGTCGAATTCCTCACCCTGCCGGGATGCGAACTCCTCGACTGAATAGGGCCGTTCGCACATCCCCCACAAGCGCGGAACGGCCGGGCCCACCCCGGCGGTCGTGGGGCGCGTCCAATCGGGCGGGCCCGGTCGTTCCGCATCCCCATCTTCTACATCTTTTTCTTCTCGGGATATCTCGGCGACGGCGAAACCTCGTCGCCTGCGTCTGCGGCGCCGAGCGCCGCCGACGGTTCTCGCGCGGGCATCGAACAGGAGGCAGCACATGGCACGGATGTTCCTCAACGGCCAGGCGATGGAGGGTGGTCCGTTCCACCACCACCTGGAGGGTGCGCCGCTGGTCGCCAAGACCCGTACCGCGCCCGGTTATCGCTTCTTCTCGATCGGCGACCGCTGCCCGGGCCTGCTGCCCGATCCCGCGAGCGAGGCGCAGATCGCGGGCGAGGTGTACGAGGTCCCGGACGAGGTGCTGCGCGACAACCTGCTGCCCACCGAGCCGGCCGAACTGGAGTTCGGGATCATCAAGCTCGAGGACGGCTCGGCCTGCTTCTCGATGATCCTGCGCCGCGGCGAGTCGGAGTCGGGCAGGCACAAGGAGATCACCGAGTTCGGCGGCTGGCGGGCGTATCTGCGGACGCTGGGGCGCGACGCGTAGCGGTCCCGGCTCCCGAGGTGTCGGGACGGCGTGCGGAAGGTGACGGGCGGGTCCGATCCAGGTCGGACCCGCCCGTTTCGCGTGCCCCGGGAGCCCGCCGGTCGGCGGTGCCGAATCCCGACAATCAGGGCCCATATGATCATGGCATGACTGCCGCGAACCCGGCCCTGGCCGCCCTCCTCGACCGCGCCGACGAGAGCGGGACCGAGCCCGCCGATCCCGCCGACCTGCTCGCCGCGATCGTGGCCGGCGGCGTGGTGGTCCCGATCGACGATGACGAGTCGGTGGTCTTCATCCACGGGCAGGACGGCCGGCCGTGGCTGCCCGCCTTCGTCGACGCGGCCACGTGCGCCCGAGACGTCCCGCACGCGCGGGCCTACCTGTGCGACGCGGCGCGCCTGGTCGACATCGCCGGGCGCACCGGGGTGCGCACCATGACCGTGGCGTCCGCCACCCGGTGCGCGACCGTACCGCTGGCCCTGGTCGCGAAGGCCGCGACGACGCGCGACTGACGGCACCCGGGATCGGGACCACGGCGGATCGACCGGACCGGCCGAGTGCCCCGGACACGCCGAAACGCGGCCGAAGTCCGGTGGACCTTCGGCCGCGTGACGGTGTGTCCGGGATTCCCGTCGGCTACTCGGCGCGCAGGCGGGCCGCCGCGTGGGCCACGTTGCGGGCGATCTGCTCCTCGTCGACTCGGGACAGGTGTCCCTGTTCGACCACCTCGCGGCCGTTGACCAGCAGCAGGGTCAGCGGTGCCGCCGCGCCCAGGACCAGGGCCGCGACCGGGTCGGCGA
Organism: Embleya sp. NPDC025285; assembly: GCF_055558835.1. Lineage (NCBI taxonomy): Bacteria > Bacillati > Actinomycetota > Actinomycetes > Kitasatosporales > Streptomycetaceae > Embleya > Embleya sp. NPDC025285. The sequence continues at coordinate 58,502 of NZ_JBVHLU010000062.1, read as the reverse complement.
TGCCCGCGTGCAGGACGTCGTCCACGCGCCACATGGCCAGGTCGGCGAGCTTGCCGGGCTCCAGCGAGCCGATCTCGCGTTCGCGGCCGAGTACCTTGGCGCCGCCCATCGTGCCCAGCCGCAACGACTGGCGGGCCGTCATCGCCGCCGGGCCGCGGCGCAGTCGGGCGATCAGCAGCGCGTTGCGCAACTCCGTACCCAACTCGCCCGACTCGTTGGAGGCGGTGCCGTCGACGCCCAGGCCGACCGGGACGCCGGCGGCCAGCATCTCCGGAACGCGTGCGATGCCCGCGGCGAGCCGCGCGTTGGAGGACGGGCAGTGCGCCACGCCGGTGCCGGTGGCGGCGAACTTGGTGATGTCCGAGTCGTTCATGTGGACGCAGTGCGCCATCCACACGTCCTCGCCCAACCAGCCGACGCTTTCCAGGTAGTCGGTGGGCCCCATGCCGAACTTCTCGTGGCAGAAGTCCTCCTCTTCCACCGTCTCCGAGCCGTGGGTGTGCAGTCGCACTCCCTTGGCGCGGGCCAACTGAGCGGCACCACGCAGGAGTTCGGGAGTCACGGAGAAGGGCGAGCAGGGCGCGGCGGTGATCCGCACCATCGAGTCGAAGGACGGGTCGTGCCAGGTGTCGATCGCCTCGGCGGTCGCGGCCAGCGCGGCGTCGGTGTCCTCGACGCACGCGTCCGGCGGCAGCCCGCCCTGCGACTCGCCCAGGTCCATCGAGCCCCGGGTGGGCTGGAAACGCATGCCCAGTTCGGCCAGCGCGCGGATCTCCGCGCCCAGGATGTCGCCGCCGTCCTTGGGGAAGACGTACGCGTGATCGGTGGAGGTGGTGCACCCCGAGCGCAGCAGCGCGGCGGCCGAGCCCTGCGCGGCGGCGTAACACATCTCGTCGTCGATCTTCGCCCAGGTGGGGTAGAGCGTCACGAGCCAGTCGAAGAGGTTGCACTCCTGGGCCAGGCCGCGGGTGATCCACTGGTAGAAGTGGTGGTGCGTGTTGACCAGCCCCGGGGTGACCAGGTGGCCCGTGCCGTCGATCCGGCGGACGACGTGTTCCAGGCCGGCCGGGGCGGCACCCGCGCCGACCGACTCGATCCGGTTGTCCGCGACCACGACGTGGCCCGAGGCGTACTCGGTGTCCCGCGCGTCGACGGTCGCGACCGCGCAGTTCTCGATCACGATGCGCCCGGAACCGGCGGCGCGGGCGGAGTCCGCCACGGAGGGGGCGGAGCCGGCGGAGTTCCGCGCGGAGTTTCCTACAGACATGGGCAGTCCCTTGCGGCAGCGGTCCAATGTGCCAACGAACCGCCGTCTGGTCCTGCGCGCGGGCCCCGGAGGCGGGACGGCGGATGAAGAATCCTCCGGGGGTTATGCCCGACGAGCGAGGTCAGTCCACCGGAATCAGCGGAATGACACCCTCGCGGTGCACGGTGCCCTCGATCAGACCGTAGGGCCGGTCGGCGGCGTAGTACACCTCCTTGTCGTTCTTGACGCCCATCCGGTCCATGTCGACCTGGAAGTGGTGCTTGTTCGGCAACGACAGCCGAACCTCGTCCACCTCGTGCCGATGGGTCAGCACCCGGTTCGCCATCGCGTACAGGGACTGCTGGAGCGAGTAGGAGTACGTCTCGGCGAAGGACTCCAGCAGGTGCCGGCGGACCTGGGCGTACGAGCGCTCCCAGTTCGGTTCGCTCGCGCCGTCGGCCGCGTCGAAGGAGAACCGCCAGAGCGCGGTGACCTGGGTGGCCAGGATCCGGTCGTACGCCTCCTGGAGGGTGGTGTACCGATCCTTGATGTAGCCCCAGAATTCGGAGGCCGTCGTGTTCATCACGACCAGGTCCTTGAGTCCGGAGATCACCCGGACCCGGCCGTGCTCCCAGACGATCTCGGTGGTCCGGGTCTCGCCGCCGTCCCGGACGAACGAGTGGTGGATCTCGTCCGCGCCGACGAAGCGATTGCGCGCCTCGGCGGCGGGGATGCGGTTCCAGGGGTACTCCTCGATCCGCACCCGGGCCCGGGTGATCGAGGGCTGCGACTCGACGAAGTGCCGGGCCAGGCGTATGCCGTAGGCCTCGGCCGAGTCGATGCCGTGCTCTCGCGCGAACGCGAACACGGTGTTCTTCATGGTGTCCGTGGGCAGCACGTTGCCGTTGCCGCCGGTGAAGTGGGTGTCGGACAACTCGCCCGACAGTGCGACGCTGACGTTGAGGTCCTTGATCTCGTGCCGTTCGGTGTCGCGGCGGACCCGGACCACGCGGGTCTCCGCCTTTCCGTACTGATTCTGGCCGAGCACCATCGGCATGCCTGTCAGCTCCCTCGATAGACGGAATATCCGTACGGGTTGAGCAAAAGCGGTACGTGGTAGTGCGTTCCGGGGTCGGCGGTGAAGACCACTTGCACCTCCGGGAAGAACGGCGTCTCGCCGCGGGCGCGGCGGTACGCGGCGACGTCGAAGACCAGTCGTACGTCGACCGGGCCGGCGGCGGGATCCACGCCCAGCGGCGGCAGATCCGGACAGCGTCCGTCGGCGTTGGTCGCCGAGTTGCCCAGTACGGTCCACGTCCCGTCGGCCGCGCGTCGGGACAACTCGACCGGCACGTCCGGCGCCGGCCGGCCCTCGCTGGTGTCCAGGATGTGGGTGGAGATCACGCGGAGATCAGCCCTTCCAGGCGCAGGCGGTTGATCTTCCGCAGTTCCTCGCGGGTGACCTCCCACTCGGACGCCGGGTTGTTGTCGAGTCGGTGCCGCAGTTCGGCGAGCATCTCCGCGGCGCTGCGACCGCTCGCGCAGATCAGGAAGACGTGGCCGAACCGCTGTTCGTACGCGATGTTCCCGGCCCGCAGATCGGCCAACACCGCGTCACCCGCCCGGTGTACCCCGGACTGCTCGCGCGTCGACTGCGGATCGTCGTGGCGCGGGCGGCCGATCACCGCGTGACCGTCGATCGCCTCCTGGAGATCGTCGGCGGTCAGGATCGCCACCGCCTCGTCGGATCTCGCGTACAACTTCTCCGGGTCGCCGTAGGGCCGGGCCGCGAGCAGCGCGCCGATCCAGGCACGACTCGCGCAGACCTCACCGAGCAGTCGGATCGCCTCTTCGGCGGACGCGGCGTCGAGTCTGTCGAGTCCTGGCGCTGATGACATGTCGGGAACCTCCTCACTCGGCGGGCGTGCCCGTCCAGAGCCATGCGCCGCGTCCGAGCGAATACCCCGACGCGACGATGGCCGGAACGCTAGGCGCTCCGAATCTCCCGCGTCAACAGTTTGTTGAAGTCGATCATCGTGGTGAACACAACGTGACCCGCCGGAAACGAGGCTCGCCGAAGTGCTCGCGTGGGGGAGGCACTTCGTTTCCGCGCGCGGCGGCGCTCGCCCTCGCGCGGGTCGGGCCGGGCCGAGGGGGCCGGGTTCAACCTCGGGATTCGCGGTTGAGGTAGTTGTAGACGGTGAAGCGGCTCACGCCCAGGGCCGCGGCCACGGTCTCGACGCCGTGGCGGATGGTGAAGGCGCCGCGTTGTTCGAGGGTGCGGACCACGCGCTGTTTGGCCTCGCGGTCGAGGTCGGCCAGCGGGCCGTACTGGCGTTCCGCGTCGCCGAGGAGGCGGTCGAGGGCGGTGCCGAGGCCGGGGAGGCGGACGGCGACGGCCGGTTCGCCCTCCCAGTCCAGCACGACGTCCTCGGGGCCGGCCTCGTCCGGGGTGACGAATTGCGCGCCCATCGCGGTCACCAGCGGCTTGATCGCGGCGGCCAGCGGGTGTTCGGCGGGGCTCACGCGGGGCCTCCCGGCGCCGTCGGCACGGTGGTGACCTGCACCGAGATCCGAGTCGCGCCGACCCCGAGCGCGCCTCGGTAGACCTTGTCCAGCGCGGCGAGGACCACGTCGGCCTCGCCCTCGGCGGTCGTACCGAAGGGGCCGACCTCCACGTCGAGGCCCGCTTCGTCGAGGACCCGGCGGGCCTCCAGGGCGTGGGCCGGCACGCCGTCCAGGTCGAACGGCTCGGTCGAGAACTCAATCCGCAATCGCACGCTCGAACCCTAGCGCCCGGCTCGGGAGCCTCGCCGGGCCCGCGCCGCGGGCCGGCGATTCGACGGGGCGGGAGCGGCCTGGGCGGGGGGCTGGTCGGCGGGGCGCGCGTGGGTCAGACTGCGGCGGCCACCCTTGACAAACTGTTGAAGGCGCGTGACATCATTCCGGTGAGCAGAATCTTACTTCCGCATTGTGGAACCGACGTGGAAGAGGTGATCCCGTGAGCGCTCGTGATCTGCGCTTCGACATCAATCTCTCGATCCTCTTCACCGAACTCCCGCTCCTCGAGCGGCCCGCTGCCGCCGCCGAGGCCGGCTTCGCCGAGATCGAGCTGTGGTGGCCCTTCGGCGGCCCGACCCCCGCCGACGCCGAGCTGGACGCGCTCGCCCGAGCGATCCGCGACGCCGGCGTCGACCTGGTCGGCCTGAACTTCGACGCGGGCGACATGCCCGCCGGCGACCGCGGCCTGCTGTCCCGGCCGGCCGAATCGGCGCGCTTTCGGGACAACATCGCCGCGGCGACCGGCTTCGCCGAGAGCCTGGGCTGCCGCGCGCTGAACGCGCTGTACGGCAACCGCGAGGACGGCGTGGACCCGCGGGCCCAGGACGAACTCGCCCTGGAGAACCTGGCCCTGGCGGCCCACGCCGCGCACGGCATCGGCGCGATCGTGCTGATCGAGGCGCTCAACACGCCGGAGAACGCGCGCTATCCGCTGACCACCGCCGCGGAAGCGGTGGCGGTGGTGGACAAGGTCAACGCCGAGACCGGCCTGGGGAACGCGACCTTCCTGTGCGACCTGTACCACCTCGACCGCAACGGCGAGGACCTCACCGCCGTGATCGACACGTACGCCGACCGGTTCGGCCACGTACAGATCGCCGACACTCCCGGACGGGGGCAACCGGGCACCGGCGGGCTGGACTTCGAAGACCTGTTCCGCCGACTCGTCGCCGCCGGGTACACCGGGCGCGTCGGCCTCGAATACAAGCCCGTCGGCCCGAGCGCGGACAGCTTCGGCTGGCTTCCGCGCGAGCTGCGCGACACCAAGGGAGGGGCCGGATGACCGGCGCAAGCAAGAGGATCGGTTTCGTCGGTCTCGGCATCATGGGCGGTCCGATGGCCGCCCACCTGGTCCGGGCCGGCCACGAGGTGACCGGGTTCAACCTGGAGCGGGACGCCATCGACCGGCTGATCGCGGCCGGCGGCAAGGGCGCGGCGAACATCGCCGAGGCGGTGCGCGACGCGGACGTGGTGATCACCATGGTCCCGGCCGACCCACACGTCGAGAAGGTGATGTTCGGCGACGGCGGCGTGTTGGACACGGTCGAGCCCGGCACCCTGGTGATCGACATGAGTTCGATCAAGCCCGGCACCTCGATCGCGGTGGCCGAGGCCGGCGCCGAGCGAAAGCTGCGGGTGCTGGACGCCCCGGTCAGCGGCGGCGAGGCGGGCGCGATCGAGGCGGTGCTGTCCATCATGGTCGGCGGTGAGGCGGCGGACTTCGCCGCCGCGCTGCCCCTGTTCGAGGTGCTCGGCAAGACCATCGTGCACGTCGGCCCGCACGGCGCGGGCCAGACGGTCAAGGCGGCCAACCAGCTCATCGTCGCGGGCAACATCCAACTCGTCGCCGAGGCACTGCTGTTCCTCGAACGTGCCGGGGTGGACACCGAGGCGGGCCTGAAGGTGCTCGCCGGCGGCCTGGCCGGCAGCACGGTCCTGGACCGCAAGGCCCGGGTGATGCGGGACCGCGACTTCAAGCCCGGGTTCCGGATCGACCTGCACCACAAGGACATGGGCATCGTCACCGAGTCGGCCCGCGAGTTCGACCTCGTGCTGCCGCTCGCCGGCCTGACCGCGCAACTCGTCGCGTCGCTGCGCGCCCAGGGCGGCGGCGGGCTGGACCACTCCGGTCTGCTGCTCGGCCTGGAAAGGCTCAACGGCTTTCCCGCGCAGAGCGGTTCCGGGCAAGGCAGTTCCGGGCAAGGCGGTGCCGAGCAAGGCAGTTCCGGGCAAGGCAGTTCGAAGCAGGGAGACAACTGATGGCACCCCGTCGAGTTCCGGTCATGAACGCCGTCGTCGAGGTGCTCAGGTCCGAAGGTGTGGACACCGCGTTCGGCTGTCCCGGCGCGGCGATCCTGCCGCTGTACCAGGCCCTGGAAACGGTCGGCGGCATCGAGCACCTGATCGTCCGGCACGAAGAGGGCGCGACCCACATGGCCGACGGCTGGGCCCGTACGAACGGCGGGGTCGGCGTCGCGATCGGCACGTCCGGTCCGGCCGGCACCAACATGATCACCGGTCTGTACACCGCGCTCGCCGACTCCATCCCGATCGTGTGCATCACCGGCCAGGCCGTCTCCAGCAAGCTGCACCAGGAGGCGTTCCAGGCGGTCGACATCGTCGAGATCGCCAAGCCGGTGACCAAGTGGTCCGTGCAGGTCAAGGAGGCCGCACAGGCGCCGTGGATCTTCCGCGAGGCGTTTCGGCTGGCCCGCTCGGGCCGGCCCGGCCCGGTGCTGATCGACCTGCCGCTGGACGTGCAGAAGCAGGAGATCTGGTGGGACTCCGAGGTGGACGCGCCGCTGCCGGTGAGCGAGGTGCTCCCACACCAGCCCCGCGTGGACGCCGCCCTGGACCTGCTGCTCGCCGCCGAGCGTCCGCTGCTGCTCTCCGGTGGCGGCGTGATCATCGGCGAGGCGCACGAGGAGCTCGTCGAGCTGGCCGAACTGCTCCGGATCCCGGTGCAGGTCACCCTGATGGGCAAGGGCTCGATCGACGAGAACCACGCGCTCTACAGCGGGATGACCGGCGTGCAGACCTCGCAGCGCTACGGGAACGCGTCGTTCCTGGAGTCCGACCTGGTGCTCGCGCTCGGCGCGCGCTTCGGCGACCGGCACACCGGCACGCTGGACGTCTACCGGGGCACCCGCAAGTTCATCCACGTGGACATCGAGCCGACCCAGATCGGCAAGGTCTTCGAACCGGACCTGGGCATCGTCTCGGACACCCGGCATTTCCTCCAGGCGATCCTGGCCACCGCGAAGGAGCGGGGCATCCGCCGCGAGGCGGGCGCGTGGGTGGCCCGGATCCAGGAGCTGCGCGCGACGCTGACCCGGCGCGAGGACTTCGACAGCGTGCCGATCAAGGCGCCGCGGGTGTACAAGGAGATCAACGAGGTCTTCGACGAGGACACCTACTTCGTCACCGCGATCGGCCTCTACCAGATCTGGGGCGGCCAGCACCAGAAGGCCTACAAGCCGCGCCACTACCAGGTCTGCGGCCAGGCCGGCCCGCTCGGCTGGGAGATCCCGGCGGCGATCGGCGTCAAGAAGGCGCTCAAGCACAGCGACCCGGACGCCGAGGTGGTCGGCATCGTCGGCGACTACGGCTTCCAGTACCTGGTCGAGGAACTCGCGGTGGCGGCGCAGTACAACGTGCCGTTCGTGATCATCATGATCAACAACGAGTACCTCGGGCTGATCCGCCAGGCGTCGATCCCGTACGAGATGAACTTCCAGGTCGACATCCACTACGACGAGGTCGGCACCGACAACGTCAAGTTGATGGAGGCGTACGGCTGCTCGGGCAAGCGGGTGGTGGAGCCGGACGACATCCGGTCCACCATCGAATGGGCCCGCAAGGAGGCGCAGCGCACATCGCGCCCGGTCCTGGTGGAGATCATGATCGAGCGCGAGGCGAACACGCCGCACGGGCCGGCGATCGACGCGGTCAAGGAGTTCGAGCCGGTTCCGTAGCCGGTCCGCGACCCGCGGTCGGCCGCGTGGCAGACCACGGGTGACCGGTGGGGCGTACCCGCTCGTCAGGTCCGGAGCGGGGCGGGCCGAGTCGTCGGACCCTCCCAGGGGCCCGCCCCGCTCCCTTCGATTCCGCCCGGTGACGCTGATCCCACTCGTGGTGTCGCGCCCGCGTCACCGGGCGGTTGCCACCCCGATCGCACGCGTCGGGTCGGGCCCGCGCCCGACCGTCGCACCCGCGTGGTGTCGCGTGCACGTCGGACCGTTGCCACCCTTGCCGATCTCCCCGAGAGCGGCAGCCACGTAGTTGACTGTGCCTCGGCACGGCATCCGATCGGTCGGCTCCGCGCCGACCCCGGACATCCCCTCCGGCAGCCCACCCGAAGGAGCAGCGCATGGGACCGGTCGTCGTCCTGGCCCCCGACAAGTTCAAGGGGACCCTGACCGCCGTGCAGGCCGCGGTCAGGATCGGTGCCGGGATCCGGCGGGCCCGTCCGGACGCGGACGTGCGCATGTTGCCGATCGCCGACGGCGGCGAGGGCACCGTGGACGCCGCGGTGGCCGCCGGCTTCGCGCGCATCCCGGTACGGGTCACCGGCCCCACCGGGCGGCCGGTGGGCGCGGCGCTCGCCGTGCGTGGCCGGACCGCGGTGGTCGAGCTGGCCGAGTCCTCGGGGCTCGCGCTGCTCCCGGACGGGCCCGCGCCGCTGACGGCGGACACCACCGGGGTGGGCGAGCTGATCGGCCGGGCGCTGGAGCTGGGTTGTACCCGGATCGTGCTCGGCCTGGGCGGCAGCGCCTCCACCGACGGCGGCTCCGGGCTGGCTCGCGCGCTGGGCGTACGGCTGCTGGACGCGGCGGGGGAGGAACTGCCCCGGGGCGGGGCCGCGCTGCTGCGGCTGGACCGGATCGAGCGCGGCGACCTGGCGACCCGGCTGGCCGGCGTCGAGGTGGTGATCGCCTCGGACGTGGACAATCCGCTGCTCGGCCCCAAGGGGGCCGCGGCGGTGTACGGGCCGCAGAAGGGCGCCTCGCCGGACGAGGTTCGGCTCCTGGACTCGGCGCTCGCGCGCTGGGCCGAGGTGGTCGCGCCCGAACTGGCCGAGGTGCCCGGGGCGGGTGCCGCGGGTGGGGCCGGGTTCGGCGCGCTGGCGCTGCTCGGCGCGAGCATCCGGCCCGGCATCGGCCTGCTGCTCGAACTCCTGGGCTTCGACGAACTGCTCGACGGGGCGGATCTCGTGGTCACCGGAGAGGGCAGCCTGGACCGGCAGACCCTGCACGGCAAGGCACCGGCCGGGGTCGCGGTCGCCGCCCGGGAACGGGGTGTACCCGTGGCGGTGGTGTGCGGCCGCGTCGAGTTGAGCGGGGTTCAACTCGACGCGGCCGGCATCGTGGCGGCCTACGCGCTGGCCGACCTCGGCGCCGACAGCATGACCCGCGCCGGCGAGCTGGCCGAGGACGCGGGCGAACGTCTGGCCCGAGACCTGCTCACCGGCCCGGCCGACGGGGTCGACCCGGCCGGCCGGTCCGCATCGCATCACCCGACCTCATCGCACCACCCGTCCGACTCGCCGGACCCGACCGATTCGACGGACCGGCCCGGTTCGACCGACCGGATCGGCTCGGCCCATCCCGTGGACTCGGAGGACGCGTCGTGACCCACACCCCCACCCTCGTACTACGCTCGCGCCGCGTGTTCACCCCGGCCGGCGAGCTTCCGGCCGACGTGATCGTGGCCGGCGGCCGGATCGCCGACGTGGCGCCGTATCGCAGCGCCGCCGGCGCGCCGGTCGAGGATCTGGGCGAACTCGCCCTGCTGCCGGGCCTGGTGGACACCCACGTACACATCAACGAGCCGGGCCGCACCGCGTGGGAGGGCTTCACGAGCGCGACCCGGGCGGCGGCGGCCGGTGGCGTCACCACCTTGATCGACATGCCGCTGAACTCGATCCCGGCCACCGTCACCCTCGACGCGCTGCGGGTCAAGCAGGAGGTCGCGCGCGGTCGGGTGTACGTGGACGTGGGTTTCTGGGGCGGTGCGATCCCGGGCAACACCGACGAGCTGGAACCGCTGTACCGGGCGGGCGTGTACGGGTTCAAGAGTTTCCTCGCACCCTCCGGCGTGGACGAGTTCCCGCACGTGAACGCGGCCGAGTTGGCCCAGGCGCTCACCGAACAGGCGCGGCTGGACGCGCTGGCGATCATCCACGCCGAGGCGCCGCACGTGCTGGACGCGGCGCCGCAGATGCCCGGCCGGGCGTACGCCGACTTCCTCGCGTCCCGGCCGGACGCGGCCGAGACGGTCGCGGTCGAGCAGTTGCTCGACATCGCCAAGCGCACCGGCGCACGCGTGCACGTCCTGCACGTGTCCTCGGCGCAGGTGTTGCCGCTCCTGGACGCCGCCCGCGCGGACGGGATCGCGGTCACCGCCGAGACCTGCCCGCACTATCTGACCCTGGTCGCCGAGGGTGTTCCGGCGGGCGACACCGCGTTCAAGTGTTGCCCGCCGATCCGCTCCCAGGACAACCGCGACCGGCTGTGGCGCGGGATCGAGGCGGGCTCGTTCGCCGCCGTGGTCTCCGACCACTCGCCGTGCACCGCCGATCTCAAACGGCTGGACGTGGGCGACTTCGCCGCCGCGTGGGGCGGGATCGCGTCGCTGCAACTGGGCCTGGCCACGGTCTGGACCGAGGCCAGGGCACGCGGCTTCGAACTGGCCGACGTGGTCGCGCTGATGGCGGCCGGCCCGGCCCGGTTGGTGGGCCTGGCCCGCAAGGGCGCGATCGCACCGGGATACGACGCCGACCTGGTCGCGTTCGACCCGGACGCGGTGTTCACCGTGGACCCGGCCGGGCTGCACCACCGCAACCCGGTTACCCCGTACGCGGGCCGCGCGCTCACCGGCACGGTGCGCACCACGTGGCTCGCGGGCGCGCCGGTGGACGTGCACGGAAGCCCGCGCGGCCGGCTCCTGGACCGGACGGAGACCGCCGCGTGATCACCCCGGGAATGCGCCGGTTGCGCGGCCACGGCCCGCCCCCTCGTCCCGAGTTGTAGCCGAGTAGCCGTCGACTTCCTTTCCGGACGAGGAGATCAGCCGATGACCGCCGAATTCACCGAATACGTCAACCTCGCCTCGCGCGCCCTCGGGGCGGGCGTGGTGGCCGCCAGCGACGAGTGGTTCGCCGAGAAGGAGAACCTGCTCAAGGCCGAACCGCCGGTCTTCGTACCGCACACGTTCGGCCCCAAGGGCCAGATCATGGACGGCTGGGAGACCCGCCGCCGGCGCGGCCCCTCGGCCGAGCACCCGCATCCCGAACCGGACGCGCACGACTGGGCGATCGTCCGGCTCGGCGTGCCCGGTGTGCTGCGCGGGATCGTGGTGGACACCGCGTTCTTCACCGGCAACTACCCGCCGAGCGGCTCGGTGGAGGCCGCGTCCGTGCCCGGCGCACCCTCGGTCGAGGAACTGCTCGACCCGGCGGTGCGGTGGACCACGATCGTCGCGCGCACCGATCTCAAGGGCGACACGGCACACCCGTTCACCGTCACCTCCGGGCAGCGGTTCACCCATGTGCGGCTGAACATCTTCCCCGACGGCGGGGTGGCCCGGCTGCGCGTGTTCGGCGAGGCGGTGCCGGATCCGGCCTGGCTGGACGGGCTCACGGTGGACCTCGCGGCGCAGGAGTACGGCGCGGTGGCCGAGGCGGCCAGCGACCGCTACTTCTCATCGCCGCACAACCTCAACGCGCCGGGCCGCTCGCGGGTGATGGGCGAGGGCTGGGAGACCCGCCGCCGACGGGACGACGGACACGACTGGGTGCGGGTGCGCCTGGTCGAGCAGGCGCAGATCCTGGCCGCCGAGATCGACATCGACAACTACCTCGGCAACGCGCCGGGTTGGGTCGCCCTGATGGGCAGCGACGCGAGCGTGGACCCGGACGGCTGGTTCGAACTGCTGCCGCGCACGCGGGTGCAGCCGGACACTCGGCACCGGTTCCGGCTCACCGACGTACCGCCCGTCACGCACGTGCGCATCGAGGTCTTCCCGGACGGCGGGGTGGCCCGACTGCGGCTGCCGGGACGGCTGACCGAGGGCGGTCTGACAGCCCTGCGGCACCGCTTCGCACCCTCGCAGCGGTAGCGGACGTTCGCACGTACAGAGGGCCCGCGACAGCCGGTCCTCGGTGCACCCACGCTCGGCGCACCCACGCTCGGCGCACCCACGCTCGGCGCACCCACGCTCGGAAAGACCGGTGCCGCCATCCCCCGGAATAGCTGACAGGGAGTCAACTCTGCTATGAGCAAGCCGATACTGACGACGGAGGCCGGTGCGCCCGTCTCCGACAACCAGAACAGCGCGGCGGCCGGGGCCGGCGGCCCGCTGCTGCTCCAGGACCAGTACCTGATCGAGAAGTTGGCCCGGTTCAACCGCGAGCGCATCCCGGAGCGGGTGGTGCACGCGCGCGGGTCCGGCGCGTACGGCGTGTTCGAGGTGACCGAGGACGTCACCTGCTACACGCGTGCGCACTTCCTCGGCGAGGTCGGGCGACGGACCGAGGTCTTCCAGCGCTTCTCGACCGTCGCGGGCAACCTGGGGGCGGGCGACGCGGTGCGCGATCCGCGCGGGTTCGCGGTGAAGTTCTACACCGAGGAGGGCAATTACGACCTTGTCGGCAACAACACGCCGGTGTTCTTCATCAAGGACCCGCTGAAGTTCCCGGACTTCATCCACTCGCAGAAGCGCGACCCGTACACGGGGACGACCGAGCCGGACAACGTCTGGGACTTCTGGTCGCACTCGCCGGAGGCCACCCACCAGGTCACGTGGCTGTTCGGCGACCGGGGCATCCCGGCGTCCTACCGGCACATGAACGGTTTCGGCTCGCACACCTACCAGTGGGTCAACGCCGAGGGCGAGGCGTTCTGGGTCAAGTACCACTTCACGACGAACCAGGGCATCCGCACGCTCACCAGTGCCGAGGGAGCCGAACTGGCGGGCGAGGACCCGGATTCGCACCAGCGCGACCTGCACCAGGCGATCGACCGGGGTGTCTTCCCGTCCTGGACGCTGTACGTCCAGGTGATGCCGGTCGCCGAGGCGCCGCGCTACCGGTTCAACCCGTTCGACCTGACCAAGGTGTGGCCGCACGCGGATTATCCGCTGCGCAAGGTCGGTCGGCTGACCCTGGACCGCAACCCGGAGAACGTGTTCGCGGATGTCGAGCAGGCCGCGTTCAGCCCGAACAACTTCGTGCCGGGGATCGGGCCGAGCCCGGACAAGATGCTCCAGGGCCGGCTGTTCGCCTACGCGGACGCGCATCGCTACCGCCTGGGCGTCAACCACACGCAGCTCGCGGTGAACGCGCCCAAGGCGACCGCGGCGCTCAACCACGGGCGGGACGGCGCGATGGCGACCAACGCCGGTGGGCGGGCCCGGAATTACGAACCGAACAGCTTCGGCGGTCCGTACGAGAGCGGCGAGCCGCTGTCCGCTCCGCTCGCGGTGACCGGCCACACCGGCGCGCACGCGGCGCCGGCACACGCGAAGGACGACGACTTCTTCCAGACGGGCGAGCTGTACCGGCTGATGTCCGACACGGAACGGGCCCGGCTGGTCGAGAACATCGCGGGCAGCCTGGGCCAGGTCACCCGGGACGACATCGTGGATCGGGTGCTCCAGCACTTCCACGCGGCGGATCCGGAGTACGGAACGCGCGTGAAGCGGGCGGTCGCGGCGATCCGGGACGTCTGACCCCCGGGCCGGCGGGTCCGGTCCCGGACGAGAGCCACCCGAAGCCCGATCGGGTCGGGTCGACGCGCGCCCGGATGTCCTCGGACGTCCCGGGCGCGCATTCGGCCGTTCGGCCCCATGCCGCGTGGGGCCGGGTGGCCCGGAAACCCCTGGGCAACCGTAGTTACATAGCCACTTCGACGCCTCTCCAGTCTCACCCGTTCGGGTAATGGCCGGCTGCCCTCGCACCGGCAACGATTGACCGCGAAGACCGGTTCATCCAGGGGAGGCGGAATCGTTGTCGATCGATGCTGGGGCCGAAACGAACAGTGAGGCCCAGGACACGCAGGCTCGTTCGAGTCTTGCGACGGCGGCGGCGCGAAATCTCGCGACCACGACCAAGACCGTCCCGCAGATGCAGGACATCACGTCTCGGTGGCTGCTGAAGATGTTGCCGTGGGTCCAGGTGTCGGGTGGTACGTACCGGGTCAACCGGCGGTTGAGTTACCGGGTGGGCGACGGGCGGGTGCAGTTCGTCCAGACCGGATCGGAAGTCCGGGTCATTCCGGCGGAGTTGCGCGAGCTGGCTCCGTTGCGCGGGTTCGAGGACGAGGAGGTGCTGCGCGCGCTGGCGGACCGCTTCGTGCGGCGGGAGTTCGCGGCGGGGGAGACGCTCGCCACGATCGGCGAGCCGAACGACCGGGTATTCCTGGTCGTGCACGGCAAGATCGGCAAGTTCGGGGTGGGACCGTACGGCGATCGCACTTCGCTCGGACTGCACGGCGACGGCGACCACTTCGGCGAGAAGATGCTCGTCGACCGGGAGTCGACCTGGGACTACACGGCCACGGCGGCCACCTCGGTGATCGTGCTCGAGATGCCGCGGGACGCGTTCGACGGGGTCCACGCCGACACGCTGCGTGACCACCTCGCGGATTACGTCGAGAGCAGCGGCCGGCCGCAGAACGCGAAGGGTGAGGCGGAGATCCCGATGTCCGCCGGCCACCACGGCGAGGCGGTGCTGCCGGGCAGCTTCGTGGACTACGAACTCAAGCCGCGCGAGTACGAGTTGAGCGCGGCGCAGACGGTGCTGCGGGTGCACAGCCGGGTGGCCGATCTGTACAACCAGCCGATGGACCAGATCGAGCAGCAGCTGCGACTGACCATCGAGGCGCTGCGCGAGCGGCAGGAACACGAGCTGATCAACAACCGCGAGTTCGGCCTGCTGCACAACGCGGACTACGAGCAGCGCATCCAGGCCCAGGCGGGCCCGCCGACGCCGGACGACATGGACGAGCTGCTCAGCCGGCGGCGCGGCTCCCGGCTGTTCCTGGCCCACCCGCGCACGATCGCCGCGTTCGGCCGCGAATGCAGCCGGCTCGGCCTGTACCCGACCACGGTCGACGTGGGCGGCAACCAGATCCCGGCCTGGCGCGGGGTGCCGATCTTCCCGTGCAACAAGATCCCGATCTCCGAGGCGCGCACGAGTTCGATTCTGGTGCTGCGTACGGGTGAGGACGACCAGGGTGTGGTGGGCCTGCATCAGACCGGCCTGCCGGACGAGTACCAGCCCGGCCTGTCCGTGCGATTCATGGGCATCAACGAGCAGGCGCTGATCTCCTACCTGGTCACCGCGTACTACTCGGCGGCGATCCTGGTGCCCGACGCGCTCGGCGTCCTGGAGAACGTGGAGATCTCCCGAGTCGGGTGACAAAGGTCACGAGAATCACCAAATTGTGTCGGATGGGTCGTTTCCGGTTATAGGTCGGGCTGGACGTCGCGCGAACAACGGACGCGCGCGGTCGATCGTGACAGGAGACCCGAGACATGGGCATCGACGACAACATCCGCAACAAGGCCCAGGATGTCGGCGGCCAGGCCAAGGAGAAGGTCGGCGAGGCGACCGGAAACGAGGACCTGCGCGACGAGGGTCAGCAGGACCAGGGTTCGGCCAAGGCCAAGGAAGCCGTCACGAGTGCCAAGGACAAGGCCAACGAGGCGATCAACAAGATCAAGGGCTCCCTCAAACGCGACTGACCCACCCTCGCAAGGCCCGAGGCCCCCGGCGCGCGCCGGGGGCCTCGGGGCGTTCCGGCGGCGGATGCGCGTCACCGGGGCGCGGCGGCACGGGATTCCGGGGCTCGGGGTCGGCGGGAATCGTTCGGGCTCGGGCGGGAATTTTCTGGATCAAGGCACCGATAAACGGTGATCATTTCATCCGATCGGTTGCCGGTATGCCCATATGCGTTGTCCGGTCGGTGCGGGCGCGCCTACACTGGGTGATCAATGGCGAGTTCGAGACTTGGGGGAGTCATGAATCGACCTTGGGAAGCCGATCCGTCCGCCGCGCTGTCACGGAGACTGGGCAAATCGGCCGCGGAACTGGGGCAGAGCGAGGGGCGTGAGGGCTGTCCTGATATCTGGGAGTTGGACAACGGTGACATTGCGATCATCGGTCGCGATCTGACCGACGCCTACCTGCCGCTATTGCCCGCTGGTGTGACCGTCGCTTCCGACGAACGCATGGTGATCATTCCGCGCATCATGCTCGTCGCCGCCAAGAAGGATATTCCGGATGCCTGATCCCGACCTCTTCGACGAGGCTTCGGGCGAGTTCCTCGCACTTGCGGACTACCGGGACGACTTCGCGGCTCGCGAGGCCGCGGGCCGGGGCCAGGCGTCCTGGAAGCTGGAGCGACGGCAGGTCTTCAGGGAGCCCGGCAACGAGAGCTGGGAGGCGTTCGCGCGCGGGGACTGGAGCGAGGCGCTGCGGCTCGCGGAGCAGCGCCGTGGTTCCCTCGCCGAATATCAGGCCACGGTCGACGCACAACGGAACACGTTGTATCGGGTGCGTGTGGTGGAGGAGCCGATCGCGCCCTATCTGCAATGGGAGCTCAATCTTCTCCGGGTTCGCGCCGAGGTCGGCGAGAATATCAGGATCATCGGGCCCGAGAAAATTGCCGACCGTGAAAGAATCGCCGCGCTGCCCGAATTGATCACCCTCGGTTCGCATACGCTCTATAAAATCGTCTACACCGACGAAGGCGTGCTCGACGGCGGTATTCGAATTACCGATCCGGAAAGTGTCGCCAAGGTCACCGAATTGGCCGAGGAGCTTTACCGGGGCGGCGAGGAGATCGATAGCTTCTTCGAGCGCCGGGTAGCCCACCTGCCGCCGCCGAAACTCGAATAGGAGCCGATCAGGATGCCCACTCCCGCCGGCGGAAGCGAATTCGGGTCGGCGGATCCGTCGGGCGCCGCGCCCGGGTCGACGCATTCCGAATTGTCCGGGGCCGCGGGCAACGTCGTCCAGGCACGTGAGGTCTCCGGCGGGGTGCACTTCCATCAGGACGGTGCGCCCCGACGCCCGGTGCCTCGCCAGCTTCCGGGCGACGTGCGCGGATTCGTCAATCGAACCCGGGACCTCGAACGCCTGGACGAGATCACCGCCGCCGATTGCACGGAACCGGGCGTCACGGCCCTCGCGGTCATCGCCGGCACCGCCGGGGTGGGCAAGACGTCGCTGGCCCTGCGGTGGGCGCATCGCGAACAGCATCGATTTCCCGATGGTCAGTTGTACGTCAACCTCAGGGGCTACGACCCGGGCAAGCCGGTGACGCCGCAACACGCGCTCGACTGTTTCCTGGAAGCGCTCGACGTACCGCCGAGGGCGATCCCCCGGAAGTTGCCCGACAAGGCTGCCGCCTATCGGTCCCTGCTGGCCGGGCGGCGCATCCTGGTGGTGCTGGACAACGCCGCGGGCGTGTCCCAGGTACGCCCGTTGTTGCCCGGCTCGGGTGGCTGTCAGGTGCTCGTGACGAGCCGGAGTCGGCTGTCCGGGCTTGCCGCCCGGGAGGGTGCGCGCCGGATCACCCTGGACGTGCTGTCCGAGGACGAGGCGGTGCGACTGGTGCGTGAGGTCACCGCGGGACAGCGCCCGGACGACGAACCGGCCGCGCTGGCCGAACTGGCCCGGCTGTGCGCCCACCTGCCGTTGGCACTGCGGATTGCCGCCGAGCGCGCGGCGGCCCGTCCCTGGATGCGGCTCACCGACCTGATCCGCGATCTGCGCGACGAGTCGGTGTTGTGGGACGCGCTGACGGTGGACGACGGCGAGGAGGCGGACGCCGTACGCACGGTCTTCGCGTGGTCGTACCGCGCGTTGCCGCCCGAGGAGGCTCGGCTGTTCCGACTCCTCGGCCTGCACCCGGGGCCCGATTTCGGGGCGGGCGTCGCGGCGACGCTCGCCGGGGTGAGCCTCGCGCGGGCACGGACCCTGCTCGACGTGCTCATCGGTGCCCACCTCATCGAGCAACACGAGGCGGACCGCTACCACTTCCACGACCTCCTGCGGACCTACGCCAGGGACCAGGCCTGCCACGAGGAGGCCCCGGAGCTGCGGAACGGTCTGCTTCGTCGGGTCCTGAACTGGTACGGGCATACCGCGGACGCGGCGCAGACCTGGATCAATCCACACGAGCCGCATGTCGAACTCGACGCGCCGGAAGAGGGCGTCGTACCGCTGGTCTTCTCCGGTCACGACGAGGCGGTCGCGTGGTACGAGGCCGAGCGCGCCGGCCTGCCGGCGATAATCCTCGCGGCGGTCGACGCGGGACTCGATCGGCCGGCATGGCAATTGGCGGTGGTACTGCGGGCCATTCACATGCGCCTGCAACCCTTCGACGAATGGATCGCGATCGCCGACGCCGGCCTGGTGGCGGCTCGACGCTCGGGGGATCGTGCGGCCGAGGCGGAAGTTCTGGAAAGCCTGGGGATGGCGTACGCACAGCGAGGGCAGGCGGTCGAGGCGGCCGACTTCCACCGGAATTGCCTGACGATCCGTCAGGAATTGCTGGACCCGCGGGGAGTGGCGTTCGCGCTGAACAATCTCGCCGTACTCGGGTTGCGCACTCTCGATTCGGCGGCGGCGCTGTTGTGGGCTCGGCGCGCGGCCGCGGCATTCGAGGCGATCGGCGAGTGGCATTGGGCCCGGATCTCCCGGGTGAATCTCGCCGAAGCATATTGCGAGGCCGAAGAGTTCGGCTCCGCCGTCGCGCTCGTGAGCGAGGTGCTGCCGGAGTTGCGGGAGCCGGCTTCGGCCGGTCATCGAGGCAACGCGCTGAATGTGTTGAGTACGGCGCGGCTCGGGCTCGGCGATGCCGAGTCCGCACGCGCGGCGGCCGCGGCGGCCGTGGAAGTCGCCACGAGCCGGCACAACCGGGTCTGGGAGGGCCATTGGTTGTGCACCCTCGGCCGTGCCCAGCAGGCCTGCGGCGACATCGACGAGGCGCTGGCCTCCTATCGGCGCTCGGCCGCCCTCCAGCACGGCCTCGGTGACCGTGTGCGTGAGGCGAGGGCCTGGCATCTGACCGGTGTCGCGTATCAGGCGCTGGGCCGGCATCGCGAGGCCGTCGACTTCCACCTGACGGCTGCGGCGGTCTTTCGCGAACTCGACGACGGGCGGCGCCTCGCGGTCGTTCTGGCAGATCTCGCCGAGGCCCGGTCGTGCTCGGGAGAGCACGACGCGGGTGCGGCGGCCCGGCGTGAGGCGGTGGGGATTCTGGCCCGCTACGACGACGTGCGGGCATCGCGACTGAGGGAGCGACAGGCGCGGATCCTCGGCGACTGAGCCGTTACGTCGCGATCTCCTCGCTCTCCACGATCCACAGCGGACCGTCCCCACACTCCACCCGGACGGCCCCGGACACCGGAGTCGGGGAGGTGCGGTGTACGAGCAGGCGGCGACCTGCCACGGTGGCGATCGCGGCGCGGTCGACGAAGAAATGGAACATTCGTACGTCGTTGTGGATGTCGCGGGCGGGGCGGGACCAGTCCACGAGCCGATCCTCCTCGGGAACCCACCCGGCGGTGGTGGCCGCCGTGTCGTCCTGGGGTGTGCCCGGGGCGCGGGCCGCCACCAGGGCCAGGGCCTCGGGGAGCAGACGTTCGATCGTCGCGTCGATCTCGGCGAACAGGGCGTCCGGGTCGATGTCGTCGGCGAGTTCGATGCCGCCGGCGCGGGCCAGGACGGGACCGGTGTCGAAGTCCTCGGTCATTCGGTGGATGGTGACGCCGGTCGTGGCGTCTCCCGCTCGAATGGCCCAGTGGATGGGGCACGGACCCCGGTGTCGAGGCAGCAGCGAGGAGTGGATGTTGATCGCGCCCAGGCGCGGGAGGCGCAACGCGCTCGCCGGGACGCGCCACGGGAAGCCGTGTACCAGGATCAGGTCGAGGTCGGCGCCGGCCAGTAACCGGGTCAACCCGGCGCCGTCGCGGGGCAGCGCGAGATCCACGTCGGCGGGCAGGCGTTCGACGATCTCCGCGACCTCGGCCGGGGTACGGGGGTCGGCGGCGCGACGGGGACGTAGCGAGCGGGCGCGCACGTAGGTGACGGGGTGGTGGCCGGCGGCGGCGCAGATCGCGTGTAGTCGGGCGAAGCTCGCGGCGGAATGGGATGCGATTGCGACGCGGAGCGGCGGGGGTGTTGCGGGTGCGGGGGGCGTTGGGGCTGGTCGGGCTGGTGGGGGCGCGGTCATGGGGCTCCTGACGGAAGGGTGGACGGCCGGGCAACGGTCGTGTTGGCCTGGCTGGTTCCACTATTCCGAGAGTTGCGTGGCTCGCGCGGGCAACAGCGGAATTGGGGGCCTCATTCGCCGGCGGGCTGTTGGGGTGATGGGTGGCCTCAAGCGCCGGCCGGGCTGTTGGGGTGCCTGGTCGGGTTGGGAGGTGGCCTCGGGTTTCGGCCGGGCTGGGGGGTGTCGGTTGGGTTGGAGGGGGCGGCCGGGGGTGGGGGTTCAGGCGGCCTTGGGGTGGATGGGGCCTGTGGCTGTGCGTAGGGGGAGGCCGGTGGCGGCGTGGTGGGTGGCTATCACCTCGGCGAAGATCGACAGGGCTGTCTCCTCCGGGGTTCGGGCGCCCAGGTCCAGGCCGATGGGGGAGTGGAGGGCGGCCAACTCCCTTTCGGTGAGCGTGGTTTCGCGGAGGCGGGTGAGGCGGGCCTCGTGGGTGCGGCGGGAGCCCATCGCGCCGACGTAGGCCAGGTCCAGGCGCAGCGCGAGGTCGAGGAGGGGGATGTCGAACTTCGGGTCGTGGGTGAGCACCGTGACCACCGTGCGTCGGTCCAGGGACGGCGCGATCGAGGCCAGGTGGCGGTGCGGCCAGTCCACGACGACCTCGTCCGCCTCCGGGAAGCGCCGCCGCGTCGCGAACACCTCGCGGGCGTCGCACACCGTCACGTGGTAGCCGAGCAGCTTGCCCATCCGGGCCACCGCCGCCGCGAAGTCGATCGCGCCGTAGACCAGGAGACGGGGCGGCGGGGTGCGGCTCTCGACGAAGACGGTGATGTCGTCCGGGCCCGCCTCCGGGCACGGGCGGCCGTCCGGACGCAGCGTCGACAAGCCGGTGCGGCCCGCGTTCAGCATGGCCCGGGCCGTGTCGATCACCGACGCGTCCAGCGCGGGATCGGCGCCGTACGTACCGATCACCTCCGCGTCGGCGATCACCGTGATCACCGCGCCGAGCAGCTCGGCCGGCCCGGCCACGACCTGGGCCGCGGCGACCGGGATGTCCCGCTCGGCCGCGGCCAACGCCGCCTCCACGGCGGCGTCGCCGCCGGGTCGAACGAACACGTCCAGCACTCCGCCGCAGGTGAGCCCCACGGCGAAGGCGTCCTCGTCGCTGTAGCCGAAGCGCTGGAGCACCGGGGTCCCGCTGTCCAGCGCCTCGCGGCACAGCTCGTACACCGCACCCTCCACGCACCCGCCCGAGACGCTGCCGACCACCGTGCCGTCGGCGGCCACCGCGAGCGCCGCACCCGGGGGGCGGGGCGCGCTCCCGCTGACGCGGACCACGGTGGCCAGGGCGTATGGCGTTCCCGCACGTCGCCATGCCGCGATTTCGGTCCCGAGGTCGAGCATCGACGTCTCCTGGGTTGTGGGTGGCGCGGTCGGTGCGTCAGCTGACGCCCAACCACTCCTTGATCGGATGCAGGGCGAAGAACACGAGGAACGCCAGGGTGAGGACCCACATCAGCGGGCCGATGTCGCGGAACTTGCCCTGGGCGGCCTTGATCAGGGTGTAGACGATCACGCCGGCGCCGACGCCCGCGGTGATCGAGTACGTGAACGGCATCAGCACGATGGTCAGGAACGCCGGGATCGCCGCCGCCTTGTCGTCCCAGTCGATGTGCTTGACCTGGGTGATCATCATCGAGCCGATCACCACGAGGGCCGCGGCCGCGACCTGGTCCGGGACCACGCCGGCGATCGGTGTGAAGAACAACATCAGGCCGAAGATGCCGCCGGTGACCACGCTGGACAGACCCGTGCGCGCGCCGTCGCCGACGCCGGTGGCCGACTCGATGAACACCGTCTGACCGGACGAGCTGGTCACGCCACCGATGACGCCCCCCGCGCCGTCGATGGCCAGCGCCTTGGACAGGCCGGGCATCCGACCCTTGTCGTCCACGAGCTTGGCCTCGTTGCCGATCCCGATGATGGTCGCCATCGCGTCGAAGAAGCCCGCGAAGACCAGGGTGAACACCAGGACGGAGGCGGTGATCCCGCCCGCCTCGGCGAAGCCGCCGAACACGCTCACGTCACCGAACAGCCCGAAGTCGGGCGCGTCGACCACCTTGTCCGGCAGGTTCGGGACGCCACCGCCCCAGGTCTTGTCGGATATGTCGACGACCGCGTTGACCACCATCGCCAGCAGCGTGCCGAACACCAGGCCGATCAGGATCGCGCCGCGGATGTTGCGGGCCATCAGCAGGAAGATGCTGATCACCGTGACCGCGAAGATCAGTACCGGCCAGCCGGCCAGCTCCCCGGCCGGGCCGAGCGTGACCGGCGGTCCGCCCGGCGCGGCGTTCTCGGTGACCACGCCGGCCTTGTTCAGGCCGATCATCGCGATGAACAGCCCGATGCCGATGGTGATCGCGTGCTTGAGCGCCATCGGGATGGCGTTCATGATCCGCTCGCGCAGACCCGAGACGACCATCAACATGATGATCAGGCCGTAGATGACGCACAGGCCCATCGCCTGCGGCCAGGTCATCTCGGCGGCCACCTGACTGCCCACCACGCCGGCCACCGACAGACCCGCGGCGAGCGCGAGCGGCACGTTGCCGATCAGGCCCATCGCGACCGTGGTGATGAACGCCGCCAGCGCGGTCATCGTGGTGATCTGCGCGGGGTCGAGTTGATGCCCCTTGACGTCCTTGCCACCGAGCAGAATCGGGTTGAGCAGCAGGATGTACGCCATCGCCATGAACGTGGTGAGGCCGCCGCGCAGTTCGCGGCCCACCGAGCTGCCGCGAGCGCTGATCCTGAAGTACTTGTCCAATGCGCCCGAGCCGCCCGAGCCGCCCGAGCCGCCCGAGCCGGTCGGGGGCGACGGGTCGCCGGTGAGGGTCGTCCCGGATCCGTGTGGCGGATGCGGGGGATTTTCGCCGGGTTCCGTCGGAACCGAGGTCTGAGCCACTTCCCACTCCCAAGTGTCTTAGGTGTTGTTGGGGTGGAGCCGGTCGCCGCGTCGGGGCTGCCCGACCGCTTCGGGCAGGCGAATGCGACGACTTTTCTGCGTGGGGGCGCGTCCGTTCGACGACACGGCGATCGGCCGTGCGGAGTCAGGCCGGTCCGGCCCCGGGGAGGCGTCTGCGCCGCCGCCGGGGCCGTACTACGGTCTTGAAACCAGAACTGACGGTGTCTCAGGTCCCGGTGAGATGTTCCGGCCGAACCGGTACCCGGTTCAGCGCGAGGCCGGTCGCCGCGCGGATCGCCGCGACGATCGCCGGTGTCGAGGAGAGGGTGGGCGCCTCGCCGGCCCCGCGCAGCCCGTACGGCGCGTTGGGGTCGGCCAGTTCGAGCACGTCCACCGGCATCGGCGGGGTGTCGAGAATGGTGGGGATCAGGTAGTCCGTGAACGAGGGGTTTTGGACCTTGCCGTCCCTGACGATGATCTCCTCCATCACCGCCAGGCCCAATCCCTGGGTGCTGCCGCCGTGGATCTGGCCGACCACGGCGAGCGGGTTGATCGCCTTGCCGACGTCCTGCGCCGCGGCCAGCTCGATCACCTTGACCAGACCCAGTTCCACGTCCACGTCCACCACCGCGCGGTGCGCGCAGAAGGTGTACTGGACGTGCCCGAAGCCCTGCCCGGTGACCTTGTCGAACGCCTCGGTCGGCCGGTGGTGGAACACGGTGGTCTCGTCCACCGGCTCGTCGCCGAGCAGTTCGGCCAGGTCGGCGACGACCTCGCCGGCGGCGTTGACCACCTTGCCGCCGGACAGCCGCAGGCCCGCCGTGGACGCGGGCGCCCAGCCGTGCCGAGCCCGACCGCGGGCGAGCACCGCGGCGCGCACCGTCTCGGCTGCCAGCTTGACCGCGCCGCCGGTCATGTACGTCTGTCGGGACGCGGACGTCGAACCCGCCGAGCCCACCCGGGTGTCCGCCGGCGCGATGGTCACCTGGTCCACGCCCAGCTCGGTACGCACGATCTGCGCGTGCACGGTGACCCCGCCCTGGCCGACCTCGGCCATCGCGGTGTGCACCAGCGCGACCGGCGCGCCGTTGATCACCTCCAACCGGACCCGGGCCGTCGAGTAGTCGTCGAAGCCCTCGGAGAAGCCGACGTTCTTGATGCCGACCGCGTAGCCGACCCCGCGCACCACGCCCTCGCCGTGCGTGGTGTTGGACAGTCCGCCGGGCAGCTCGCGTACATCCGGGCCGTCGGCCGTGCGCCAGTTCTCCACCTCGGGCAGCGGCATCTCCTTGACCCGCCGGAGCAGATCGGCGACCGGCGCGGGGGCGTCCACGGTCTGCCCGGTGGGCAGCACCGAGCCCTGCTCCATCGCATTCAACCGGCGCAACTCGACTGGATCCAGGCCCAGTTCCTCGGCCAGTCGGTCCATCTGCGTCTCGTAGCCGAAGCACATCTGCACCGCGCCGAAACCGCGCATCGCGCCACACGGCGGATTGTTGGTGTACACCGCCGTCGAGTCGACCACCGCGTTGGGGATCACGTACGGCCCGATGCCCAGCGAGGCCGCGTTGCCGACCACGGCGGGTGAGGCGGACGCGTAGGCGCCGCCGTCCAGGACGATCTCGGCCTTGACGAAGACCAGCCTGCCGTCCCGGGTGGCGCCGTGCTCGAACACCATCGTCGCGGGATGGCGGTGCACGTGGCCGAAGAAGGACTCCTCGCGGTTGTACACGATCTTGACCGGCTTGCCGGTGTGCTGCGCGAGCAGGCACGCGTGCACCTGCATCGAGATGTCCTCGCGCCCGCCGAACGCGCCGCCGACGCCGGCCAGGGTGAGCCTGACCTTCTCCGGCGGCAGGCCCAGCACCGGGCACATCTGCTGCTGGTCCACGTGCAGCCACTGGGTGGCGATGTACAGGTCGATGCCACCGTCCTCGGCGGGCACCGCGAGACCGGACTCCGGGCCCAGGAACGCCTGGTCCTGCATGCCGACCTCGTACTCGCCGCGCACGATCACGTCCGCGAGCGCGCGCACCTCGGCCGAATCGCCGTCGCCGTGGTGGATGTGCTGGCTGTGCACGATGTTGCCGAAGGCGTGCGCCTTGTAGTCGGCCGGTGCGTGAACATAGCCGAACCGTTCCGGATCCAACGCCTCGACCGGGCCGATCGAGGGCAGCACGTCGTACTCGACCACGATCTTGGCGACCGCGCGGCGCGCGGTCTCGGGGTGGTCGGCCGCGACGATCACGATCGGCTCGCCGTGGAAGCGCACCTCGTCGATCGCCAGCACGGGCTGGTCCTGGATCTCCAGGCCGTAGTACTTGGCGCCGGGGATGTCCTCGTGCGTGAGCACCGCGTACACACCCGGCTGGGCGAGTGCGCCGGACACGTCCACCGACAGGATCCGGGCCCGGGCGTGCGGACTGCGCAGGGCCGTGCCCCACAACATGTCCTCGTGCCACAGGTCCGAGGAGTAGGCGAAGTCGCCCTTGACCTTGAGGATGCCGTCCGGGCGCAGCGGCGAGGCGCCGATGCCGTCCCGGCCGTGTGCGGTCACGTCCTGGAGGTTCTTCGGCTTGGTCAGACCGGCCATGGCTCAGCCCTCCGCTACGGTCGAGGCCGCGTCGCGGGCGTCGGCCTTGCGGGCGGCGGCGAGGCGGACCGCGTCCATGATCTTCTCGTAGCCCGTACAGCGGCACAGGTTGCCCGAGAGCGCCTCGCGGATCTCCGCGTCGGAGGGGTGGTGCGCCCGGTTCAGCAGGTCGTGCGTCTGGACCAGCAACCCCGGCGTACAGAACCCGCACTGCACGGCGCCCGCGTCCACGAACGCCTGCTGGACCGGGTCCAGGGTGTCGCCGTCGGCCAGGCCCTCGACGGTGCCGACCTCGCGGTCCTGCACCTGGCCGGCCGCGACCAGACACGAACAGACCGGGTCGCCGTCGAGATAGACCGTGCAGGAGCCGCATTCGCCCTGTTCGCACGCGTTCTTCGAGCCGGGCAGGCCGACCCGTTCGCGCAGCACGTACAGCAGGCTCTCGCCCTCCCATACGTCGTCCGCCTCGGTCGGGCGGCCGTTCACGGTGAATGTGACCTTCATGCGGCGGCCCTCCCGGTGGTGCGGTGGTCGTTCCAGGTCCAGATCAGCGTGCGCCGGGCCATCACGGCCAGCGCGTGTCGCCGGTACGCGGCCGAACCGCGCACGTCGTCGATCGGCGCCGCGGCCTGCGCGACCAGTTCGCCGAAGCGCTTGGCGGTGGCCACGGGCAGCTCGGCGCCGGAGGCCCACAGGCCGGTGTCCTCGAGCTCGGCGCGGATGAACGCCTCGGCCTCGGTCGCCCGCCGCGGGGTGGGTGCGGCCGAGCCGATCCCGGTGCGCACGTCGCGGGCCCGCGGATGCAGCGCGACCGCGAACGAGCAGACCGCGATCACCATCGCGTTGCGGGTGCCGATCTTGGCGAACTGCTGCGGCCCGGTCGCGGACGGGATGTGGATCGCCCGGATCAGTTCGTCCGGCTCCAGCGCGTTGCGCTTTACCCCGAGATAGAAGTCGTCGATCGGGATCAGCCGGGTGCCGCGCACCGAGGCCGCCTCGACGGTCGCCCCGGACGCGAGCAGCGGCGGGTGCGCGTCTCCCGCGGGCGAGGCGCCACCGAGGTTGCCGCCGACCGAGCCCCGGTTGCGGATCTGTGGTGACCCGACCGTGCGCGCGCCCAGCGACAGGCCCGGAAGCCGGTCGTGCAGCGAGTCGATGATCTTCGCGTACGGCACGGAGGCGCCGAGACGCACGGTGTCGTCCTTCTCGATCTGCCAGGTGTGCAGCTCGTGGATACGGTTGAGATCCAACAGGGCTTCCGGACGATGCCGATCGAAGTTCAGTTCGACCATCACGTCGGTGCCACCGGCGATCGGGACCGCGGACGGGTGCTGCGCCTTGACGGCGAGCGCCTCCTCCCACGTCGCGGGCCGCAGGAATTCCATGACGGGTGTCTCCTTCTGCCTTGCGTATGGCCCTACCGTCCTTGTACCCGTCGCGGGGGGCGCTTCGCTTCGGGTTGTGTGGATCGGAGGGTGCGCACCAGTACACCGAGACGAGGGTCACTGTGAGTACCCACCAAAGACATGACCCAGGCGTGTCAAGCGGGCGTTGTTCCCGTACTTTTCTCCAAGTGTTCGTCCGCTTGTCGAACCGGTATGACGGATCCGCCGCGTGTGCCGAGGCCACGCAGGCTCGATCGAGAGGGGGCCGTCGATGCGATTGCGCGCGCTTCTCGGCGACGGAACAGCCGGTACCGGCATACCCGGGATCCGGCTGTTGGTGGGGCAAGGGGAGCTGGACCGGGCGGTGCGGGCCGTGATGACCACCGACCTGCACGACCCCAGCCGGTACCTGACGGCCGGGGCCCTGGTGCTGACCGGTATGGGCTGGCGCTCGAATCCGGAGGACTCGGAGCGCTTCGTCCGGGTGCTGACCGGGGGCGGGGCCACCGCGCTGGCCGCCGGGCAGGCCGAGATCGGCGACATCCCGGCGGATCTGGTGCTGGCCTGCGAGCGGCACCACCTGCCGTTGTTCGCGGTCGAGGAGGAGCTCTCCTTCGCGCATCTGACCGAGTTCGTGATCCGCCGGATCTCCGCCGAACGGGCCGGCGACCTGACCGCGGTGGTCGACCGGCACCGGCGCCTGGTCCAGGCCGCCGCCGGCGGCGCGGGGCTGGACGGGGTGCTCGGGCTGATCGCGGCCGATATCGACATCCACTGCTGGGTGCTCTCGCTGACCGGGCGCCAGGCCGCCGCCGGCGGGCCGGACCTGGCGCCGGGGTTGCGGGTCAAGATGGCCCGCGCGCACTTCGCCGCCCGCGAGCGCAAGGCCAGGGTGCCGTTCCGCTATCGCGTGGACGGGCGCTCGTTCTCGCTGCTTCCGGTGCCCGAGGCGGGCGGCTCGGCCGACCTGGACGCGTGGGGCGACTGGTTCCTCGCGGTCGAGGACGACGTCACCGACTGGCCGGACCGCCACCAGACGCTGCTGGGCGAGCTGGTCCGGCTGGTGTCGGTGGGCCGGGATCGGGTCGAGGATCAGCGTCGGCGCACCCGACGGTTGTCCGAGGACGTGCTCAACCTGCTCGCGGCCGGTGCCGATCCGGTCGAGGTGGCCGCGCGGCTGCGGGCCGCCGAACCGGACGACTCCGGCGAGACCTGCTGGCAGTTCGCCACCGCCACCATCCCCGACCTGCCCTCACGCGACGCGCAGCGGCTGGCCCGGGTGCTGCTGGAGGAGGCGTTGGCGGATCAACCGAGCGCCGCCCTGGTGTCGGCGACCGGGCCGGGCGCGGTGGCGCTGATCCCCGGCGAGCCTCCGCGGGACCAGGAGGGCGGCGAACCCGACCCCACCACGCGGCTGCTGCGCGAGCGGCTGGCCGCGCTGGAGGGGCCCATCGCGAGCGGCGTACGCGTGCACATCGGGGTGAGCGCGCGGGTGGCCCGCGCCGACGGGCTGCGCGGCGCGCTGGAGGAGGCCTGGCACGCGGGCCGGATCGCGGCCACCAGGTCCGGCCGGGTCGAGGTGGTCGGGCATGCCGAACTCGCGTCGCACGTCGCGCTGTTGGCCGCGGTGCCGGAGGACGTGCGGCGGGCGTTCCGCGGGCGCCTGCTGGAGCCGCTGCGCGCGTACGACGCGAGCCATCAGGCCGATCTGGTCGGCACGTTGGAGGTGTTCCTGGACTGCGACGGGTCCTGGACGCGGTGCGCGGCGCGGCTGCACGTACACGTGAACACGCTGCGCTATCGGATCGGCCGGATCGAGGAGTTGACCGGGCGTCAGTTGGCCCGGCTGGAGGACAAGGTGGACTTCTTCCTGGCGCTCAAGCTGCGCTGAGCGGGTCCGGGACGCCGCCGCGTGCCGGCGGTGGGCCGCGGAGAAGCGCGCGGCGCGCCCTCGACCGGCCGCGACGCGCTCTCGACCGGCCCGCGCCGGGCCGACCGCGCGGCCGGTGTGCGCCGTGGTGGGTCAGCCGAAGGACACGCCCGACGTGACCGGGGTGACCGTGCCGGTGATCGCCTTGGCCCCGGGTGAGGACAGGAACGCGACCGCGTCCGCGATGTCCTCGGGCAGGGTGATCCGGCGCAGCGCCGACGACTTGGTCATCTCGGCGCGCACCTCGGCCTCGGGTACCTGTCGGCGGGCCGCGATGTCGGCGATGTACGCGGCCAGCTTGGCGTTCTCGGTGTAGCCCGCGACCACCACGTTCACCCGCACGCCGTCCGGCCCGACCTCCTTGGCCAGCACGCCGGAGGCGACCTCCATCGCGCCCTTGGTCGCCGCGTACGCGCCCAGGTTCACCAGCTTCGCGCGCGGCGCCTCCGAGCTGATCTGCACGATCGAGCCCCCGCCGACCGCGCGCATGTACGGCAGCGCGGCGCGCGAGACGGCCAGTACGCCCAGCACGTTGATCTCGAACGCCCGCCGGAACTCCGCCGGATCCAGGTCCTCCAGCCGCCCCGAGGGGTTGTAGGTGGCGACGTTGACCACCACGTCGACCCGGCCCAACTCCCGGGCCGCGGTGTCCACCAGCGCCCGGCACTCGGCCTGGTCGGCCAGATCGGTGGGTATCGCGAGCACCCGACGGCCGGTCAGCCCGCCGATCTCCTCGGCGAGTCGGCGCAGCGGCTCGGGTCGGCGCGCGGCCAGCGCCAGATCCGCGCCGTCCCGGGCCAGGGCGATCGCGCAGGCGCGCCCGATGCCGTCGCCGGCTCCCGCGACGATTGCGACCCGTGCGTCCGGTTCCTCCGCCATCGATACCTCCGTGACGTGCCAAAACTTCGTAACTCGCCACCCGTCCTACCGCACGGTGCTTTCAATCGCCATGATCATCCGGTTGGGTTACTGTGCGCGGCCGTTTGCCGCCGAAGAGTCAACCCGGCCAGCCGTACCGACACCACCGGAGGCACCGATGCCCACCGTCGTACTGATCGGAACGCTCGACACCAAGGGATCCGAATACGCGTGGCTGGCCTACCGGCTGCGGGCTCGGGGAGCCGAGGTGGTCCTGATGAACGTGGGTGTGCTGGGCGAGTCGCTCGCCCAGGCCGACGTGCAGGCATCGGACGTCGCGGCGGCGGCCGGCACCGATCTGGCCGACCTGCGCACCCGCGCGGACCGGGGCGCGGCCACCGCCGCGATGGCCGAGGGCGCCGCGTCCATCCTGCGTGAGTTGTTCGACCAGGGCCGGGTGGACGGTGTGCTCGCGATGGGCGGCTCGGGCGGGTCGGCGATCGCCTCCTACGCGATGCGCGCGCTGCCGGTCGGTGTACCCAAGCTGCTGGTCTCCACGATGGCCGCGGGCGACGTGTCGCCCTACGTCGGCGCGGTGGACGTCACGATGATGTACAGCGTCGTGGACATCGCCGGGATAAACCGGCTCTCCGAGCGGATCCTGGGCAACGCGGCGGACGCGATCGCGGGCATGGCGGGCGGCTACGCCGAGGATCGCGCGGCGGTGGCGGGGGTGAGCGGCGAGGGCCGTCCGCTGGTCGCCGCGTCGATGTTCGGGGTGACCACGCCGGCCGTGGACGCCGCGCGCGAGCGGCTCACCGAGCTGGGCTACGAGGTGCTGGTCTTCCACGCCACGGGCGCCGGCGGCACCTCGATGGAGAACCTGGCCGAGGCGGGCTTCCTGGCCGGGATCCTCGACCTGACCACCACCGAGCTGGCCGACGACCTGGTGGGCGGGGTGCTGAGCGCGGGCCCCGAACGGCTGACCGCGGCCGGGCGGATGGGGCTGCCGCAGGTGGTCAGCGTGGGTGCGCTGGACATGGTCAACTTCGGCCCGCGCGACACCGTGCCCGAGCGGTTCGAGGAGCGGAAGCTGTACGTGCACAACCCGACGGTGACGCTGATGCGCACCACGCCGGCGGAGAACGCCGAGCTGGGTCGGCGGATCGCCGCGAAACTGATCGCCGCGACCGGTCCCACCGCCCTCTACCTGCCACTGCGCGGGGTCTCGGCGATCGACGTCGAGGGCGCGCCCTTCTACGATTCCGTCGCCGACAAGGCGCTGTTCGACGAGTTGCGGTCCGGACTCGCGGGCAGTGCCGTCGAGTTGCACGAGGCGGCGACGGACATCAACGATCCGGCGTTCGCCACGGCGGCGGCGGATCGACTGCACGAGATGATCACGAAGGGACGTGTGGACTGAGATGGACGGACGCGAGGCGCGGGGCCGACTGCACAGGACGGTCGGGCAGGGCGGCGTCGTGATCGGCGCGGGCGCGGGCACCGGATTGTCGGCCAAGTGCGCCGAGGCCGGCGGCGTGGACCTGATCATCATCTACAACTCCGGCCGCTACCGGATGGCCGGCCGCGGCTCGCTGGCCGGGCTGCTGCCGTACGGCGACGCCAACGCGATCGTGGTCGAGATGGCCGGCGAGGTGCTGCCGGTGGTGCACGGTACTCCGGTGCTGGCCGGGGTGTGCGGCACGGATCCGTTCCGGATCATGCCGCACTTCCTGGACCAGCTCGCCGCGATGGGCTTCGCGGGCGTGCAGAACTTCCCCACGGTCGGCCTGTTCGACGGTGTCTTCCGGCAGAACCTGGAGGAGACCGGCATGGGCTACGACCTGGAGGTGGAGATGATCCGGCTGGCCGCCGAGCGCGGCCTGCTCACCGCGCCCTACGTCTTCGACCCGGAGCAGGCCCGCGCGATGGCCGCGGCCGGCGCGGACGTCCTGGTCCCGCACCTGGGGCTGACCACCAAGGGCAGCATCGGCGCGAGCACCGCGGTCTCGCTCGACGAGGCGGTGGAGCGGGTGCAGCGCATGCGCGACGCGGCGGCGGAGGTGAACCCGGACGTGCTGGTGTTGTGTCACGGCGGGCCGATCGCCGAGCCCGAGGATGCCGCGTACGTGCTGGCGCACACCACCGGCGTGGTGGGCTTCTTCGGCGCCTCCAGCATGGAACGGCTGCCGACCGAGACGGCCATCACCGAGCAGGCGCGGGCGTTCAAGGCGATCGGAGCCCGGTAGGCGCCGCGCCGTACGAATCCGGGCAGCACGTGCCGGGCGCCGGGCGGTACCGGTGGGACGCACAGGGCGTCCCACGTCGGAGGCGGGAAGCACAGGGCGCCACCGGCAGGAGACACATCCACCACGACCGCGAGGAGTCGCGTGTGTACAAGCTGACCGTGCTGTATGGCCACCCCGAGGACCCGGCGGCGTTCGACGCCTATTACTGGGAGAAGCACGTCCCGCTCGCCCGCACGATGCCGGGATTGACCGGCTGGACCATCGGCAAGTGCGATCCGGACCCCTCCGGCGCGCAGCCGCCCTATTACCTGGTGGTCGGGTTGTACGCGCCGACTCGCGCGGGTCTCCAGGCGACCCTGGATTCGCCCGAGGGCCGGGCCACGGTGGCCGATGTCGCCAATTTCGCGACCGGCGGCGCGACGTTCCTTTGGGACGAGGAGCGGGTAGTCGTACCTGTGGAGCTGCCCGCGACGGAATAGCCCGACGGTGAAGCACGGGTGACCACGCGGCCGCGCACCGTGGACGCCGGCGCCGTGACCTGCGAGGATGGCGACATATCGGGCAAATCGGTGTTATTCCTGCTTATGGGGCACCTCACAAAGCGCCCGAAATGTTTGCCAACCCGGCGGCCCGGTGCGTAGCTTCGTGGTTGTTCGCACAAGCGGACTCCCCGGGCGGTACGCCGAATCCTGCCGCCGCCCGAGGGAAGCAGTCGATATCGACTGGCGGCAGGAGCGGGGGAACCAAGTGAGTGCCGGCATCGGCAATGTCGATGCCGTGGGGTGAAGCCATGCCTGTTTTCAGGCGAGGCCGGGCCAATCGTCCGAACCCGACAGCTAACTTCGTAGGCGCCCGACGAGGTAATCAATGACCTTCCGTGCCATCACCGCTCCCGTTCGCTCGCTCTCTCGTGGCCGTCGCGCCGGCATCGCCGTCGCCGCCGGTGCGGGTCTCGTCCTTCCCCTCGTGGGCATGGCGGGCAGCGCGAACGCGGCGTCCTCGTCCACGTGGGACGCGGTCGCGCAGTGCGAGAGCACCGGGAATTGGAGCATCAACACGGGCAACGGCTTCTCCGGCGGTCTGCAGTTCACCCCGAGCACCTGGAACGCCTTCGGCGGCGGCGAGTACGCGGCCAGTGCCGCGCAGGCGAGCAAGGCACAGCAGATCGCGGTCGCCGAGCGCGTGCTGGCCGCGCAGGGCCCCGGCGCCTGGCCGGTCTGTTCGCAGAAGGCCGGTCTGGCCAAGGGCGGCAACGCGTCCGCCACGGCCGAGTCCTCGACCACCGGCAAGACCAAGGCCCAGGACGCGCCGAAGGCCGCGGCCAAGGCCGAGTCGGCGACCGAGACCGCACCGCGCAACTCCGGCGCCGATGCGCCGAAGGTCCGGGTGCAGCCGAAGCAGGACGTCGCCGCGCAGGACGCGTCGAAGTCGGCCGCGAGCAAGCAGGCTTCGGGCTCCGGCAGCTACACCGTCAAGGCCGGTGACACGCTCTCCTCCGTCGCCGCCAAGCTCGGCGTCAAGGGTGGCTACCAGGCCCTGTACAGCGCCAACTCGGGTGTCATCGGTGACAACCCGAACGTGATCAGCGTGGGCACCAAGCTCTCCGTCTGACACACGAACGGCAACACGTGGGCCCCGTCGAGTACTTCGGCGGGGCCCACGCCCATGTCCGGTCGGTGGTGATCGAAACGGGATGTCGATTGGCCGTGTTGCCGCTCGCTTCGTCGATCGATCAGGCCCGGCTGGGCAGTTCGGCGGGTTCGGTGGACCGGGTGGGGGCGGGGATCGCCGGTTCGTCGGCCGCTTCGCCGGACGCGGATCCGGTGTGGTTGAGCAGCAGGTTGAGTACGACCGCGATGATCGAGCCGGCCGAGATGCCGGACTCGGCGATCATCGCGACCTTGTCCGGGAACGCGTGGTAGAAGTCCGGGAACGCGATCGGGAAGACGCCGAAGGCCAGGGCCACCGCCACGATCAGCGCGTTGGGTCCGGTGTCGAGGTCGGCCTTGCCCAGGGTGCGGATGCCGGCCACCGCGACGGTGCCGAACAGCACCACGCCGGCGCCGCCGAGGACCGGCTGCGGGACGAGCGCGACCAGGCCGCCGACGATCGGCATCAAGCCCATCAGGACCAGGAATCCGCCGCACACCGCGACCACGAACCGGCTGCGGATGCGGGTCAGCGCGACCAGGCCGATGTTCTGTGCGAAGGCCGTGCACGCGAAGCCGTTGAACACCCCGCCGAGCGCGGTGGCCAGGCCGTCGGCGCGCAGGCCGCCGGCTATCGTCCGGTCGTCGGCGGGTTTGTCCACCACCTCGCCCAGCGCGATGATGTCGGCCGTCGACTCGGTCATGCAGACGATCATCACCACGAGCATGGACACGGTCACCGACACGTCGAACTGCGGCGCGCCGAAGGCGAACGGCTGCGGGACCTCGAAGACGGCCAGGTCGCCCAGGGCGCCGCCGTCCACCTTGTCGAACGGGATGGCCAGCAGGGTGCCGAAGAGCAGGCCGAGCAGGATCGCGATGCGCTGCAGGAAACCGGTCAGCACCCGGTGCAGGACCAGGATCGCGACCAGCGTCGCCGCGGCGAGCCCGAGGTTGGTCGTCGAGCCGTAGTCGGCCGCCTTGCTGTCGCCGCCCTGCGACCAGTTCCCGGCGACCGGCAGCAGGGACACCCCGATCAAGGTGATCACCGTGCCGCTGACCACCGGCGGGAAGAAGCGGATCAGTCGACAGAAGACCGGCGCGAGCAGGAAGCAGAACACGCCCGAGACGATCGTCGCGCCGAAGATCACCGGCAGTGTCGCGTCCTGCTTGGCCGCGGCCACCGCCAGGATCGGCGAGACCACCGCGAAGGTGACGCCGTTGACGAACGGCAGTCGGGAGCCGATCCGCCAGAAGCCGAGCGTCTGCAGCAGCGTGGCGAGCCCGGCGATCAACAGGCTCGCCCCCAGCAGCGTGGTCAGCTCCGCGGTGGACAGGCCCAGCGCCCCGCCGATGATCAGCGGTGGCGCGGCGACCCCGGCGTACATCGTGGCCACGTGTTGCAGGGCGCCGGCCAGCATGCGCCCCGGCGGCAGCATCTCGTCCACGGGGTGCACGGGCGACGCCCCGGTCCCCGGTGACGCCCCGGCGGTGGCATCGCCCGGCGATCGTGCCGCGCCCGCGGTCTTCCTGGTGGTTCTCCAGCCCATGATCGGCGCCTCCACATCGGATGCCGTCGTAGGACGGCCCGGCCCATTGGACGTACTGGATCGCAGGATCGGGCAGTGGGAGTGGATGCGGATCCGGGGCGTTCCCCTGCCGAGTATTTCGCTATGCGGAATCAATATTCCGTTGATCAGAAAGAGACTGTAGGGACGGGCCGGATCGGCGGTCAATAGGCACAGGCGTCGGCGGTTCGGGCCGGTCACATCTTGTGGCTTCCTCCGAACGCGGCGTCGATCTTCGGAAGGCGGCTGGATGGCATTCTCAACTTATTCGGGCAAAACGTACCAGCGACGATAAGATTGCGTTTGGAACGCCCTTGCGGCGTTAAATTCTTTTGACATAGGTTCTTCTGACCGTGGTTCCTGCTTTCTCCTGAGAGGGTTCCATGTCGAACATGACCCGCGTAGCCGTCCGTACCGCCGTAGACCACCCGCTGTGGCCCGTGCTCAAGGAAGCCGTCGCCGACCTGCGTCCGTTGCAGGCCAAGGACGGTTCGATCGAGCCGTCCGAGCACGCGTCCGCCCGGGCGCTGGTCGCCGACATCACGTCGGCGGTCACCGGGCTCGCACCGCTGTTCCCGCACGACGAGGCGTACCTGGAAGCGGTCGTCGCCGACTTCGCCCGCTGGGCGGCGGATGGCTTCGGCCGTCCCGACTTCCTGGACTCGCTCGTCGCGTTCCGCCCGGAGCAGGCTCGGCGCGACGGTCTGGAGCACCTGGTGGTGTTCCCGATGACCACCCAGAACGGCAATCCCAACCGCAACGTCGAGGCCGTGCTGCTGCGGGTGGTGTGGCCGCAGTGGCTGGCCGCGCTGGAGGCCGAGCGCTACGACAACGCGATGTTCGTGCCGGTCGCGTTCGTCGACTTCACCGCCGGCTACGACACCGACTCGGCGGTGCTCTTCCCGGAGACGGTGGCCGTGCGCGAGGTGCCCAGGTTCACCTGGGGCGGCATCTTCTGCGACCGCGAGGCGGCCCGCTTCCGTCGGGTCGCGGCTGCCGCCGCACACAGCCTCGATCTCGAACTTCCGTCGGAAGCAGCGGAGTTGGTGGAGAACCAGCAGCTCGCGCAGGACGCCTTCGTGTTGTGGGACCTGATTCACGACCGCACCCACATGCGCGGCCACATGCCGTTCGACCCGTTCATGATCAAGCAGCGGATGCCGTTCTGGATGTACGCGCTGGAGGAACTGCGCTGCGACCTGACCGCGTTCCGCGAGGCGGTCGCGCTGGCCGGCGAGGGCGTGGCGACCGCGCGTTCGGTGCAGTACGCGGTGATCTTCGACCGGCTGTTCCGCTTCCCGGTCACCGGGGGCCGGGTGCGCAACTACGACGGCTTGGGCGGGCAACTGCTGTTCGCCTACCTGCACCGCGCGGGTGTGCTCGAGTGGGCGGACAACCGGCTGACGGTGGACTGGGACCGGATCACCGAAGCGGTGCTCGGGCTGTACGAAGAGGTGGACCAGCTCTACCGCGAGGGTGTGGACCGGCCGAAGGTCGGCCACTGGCTGGCCGGCTACGCGTTGGTCGCCAAGTACGTGTCCCCGCACCCCGGTTCGGTGTGGGCCAAGGGCACTTCCGCGCTGCCGATGGACGGGCCGCCGAAGGCGCTCGTGGACGCGGTGTTGCCCGACGAGTTCCCGCTGAGCATGTTCTACGAGGCGCTGAACCGGCGGCTGCGCGACGTGATCGCGTCCACCCGCGGGATCACCGCGGACAGCCCGGTGGAGCGCCTGGCGGAGGACGAGGACGCGGCCGCGGCGTCGTGAACGCCGCCGCGAGGATCCGTGGTGAGCGGTTCGGCGACACCGGGACGAACAGTGGACAGTGAACGGCAGGGTGAACGAGGAGTGGGCGTGACGAAGGGTCTCGACGGCGCGGTGATCGCGGTCGCCGGCGCGGGTGGGCCGACCGGGCGGGCCGTGCTCGCGCGGCTGGCCGGCGCCGGGGCGCACGTGTACGGCGCGGACGCGGACGCCGGGCGATTGCACGAGAGCGTGGAGGCCGCGCCCGGTACGCACGGCGCGGTGGTGGACCTGCTCGACCCGGCCGCCACGCGCCGGTGGGCGGACGACGTCGAGCGCGAGCACGGGCGGGTGGACGGCCTGGTGCACCTGGTCGGGGGGTGGCGCGGCGGCAAGCGGTTCGCCGACAACTCGCTCGAGGACTGGGCGCTGCTGCACGACCTGCTCGTGCGTACCGTGCAACACACCAGCCTGGCCTTCCACGAAGCACTCGCGCGCAGCCCGCGCGGGCGGTTCGTGCTGGTCTCCGCCGCTGCGGCCGGGCAGCCCACCCAGGGCAACGCGGGCTACGCGGCGGCCAAGGCGGCCGCGGAGACCTGGACGCTCGCGCTGGCCGACGCGTTCGCCGAGTCCGACGCGGCGGCCACCATCCTGGTGGTCAAGGCGCTCGTGAACGACGCGATGCGGCAGGCTCGACCCAACGCCAAGTTCGCCGGATTCACCGACGTGGCCGATCTCGCCGTCGAGATCGCCGGTCTGTGGAACACCCCGGCCATCGATCTGAACGGGAAACGACTGTGCCTGAACGTCCCCTGACCCCGCGTCACGACCCCGACACGCGCGGCTTCGCCAGCGACAACTACGCGGGCATCCACCCCGAGGTGCTGGCCGCGATCGGCATCGCCAACGGGGGTCACCAGGTCTCGTACGGCGAGGATGTCTACACCGAGCACCTCACCGAGGTCTTTCGCGCGCATTTCGGCGAACGAGCCCAGGTGTTCCCGGTGTTCAACGGCACCGGCGCCAACGTGGTCGGTCTCCAGGCGATGACCGACCGCTGGGAGTCGGTGATCTGCGCCGCGTCCGCGCACATCAACGTGGACGAGTGCGGTGCGCCGGAGAAGGTGGCCGGTCTCAAGCTGCTCGCCGTGGACACGCCGGACGGCAAGCTCACCCCCGAACTCGTGGACACCCACGCGTGGGGTTGGGGCGACCAGCACCGCGCGCAACCGCGGGTGGTCTCCTTCGCGGAGAGCACCGAACTGGGCACGGTCTACACGCCGGACGAGATCGCCGCGCTGGTCGCGCACGCGCACGAGCACGGCATGCTCGCGCACCTGGACGGCTCGCGGCTGGCCAACGCCGCCGCCGCGCTGGACGTGCCGCTGCGCGCGCTGAGCACGGACGTCGGCGTGGACGTGCTGTCCTTCGGCGGCACCAAGAGCGGCCTGATGTTCGGCGAGGCCGTGGTCGTGCTCAACCCCGACGCGGCGCGCGGTGTCGGGTACCTGCGCAAGGCCGCGATGCAACTCGGGTCGAAGATGCGGTTCATGTCGGTGCAGTTCGAGGCGCTGCTCGCGGGCGACCTGTGGCTGCGCAACGCACGGCACTCGAACGCGATGGCCGCCCTGCTCGCCGAGCGGGTCGCCGACCTCGACGGCGTGACGCTGACCCGCACGCCGCAGGCGAACGCGGTGTTCGCGGTGCTGCCGGCGGATGTCACCGAGCGGATGCAGAAGCGGTTCCGGTTCTACACGTGGGACGAGTCGATCGGTGAGGTGCGCTGGATGACGGCGTTCGACACCACCGAGGGCGACATCGACGCGTTCGCGACCGCGCTCGCCGAGGAGTTGGGCGCGCGGTAGGCGATCCGCGCGAAGGACCGGCGGGCCGGGGCTCTAGAGCCCCGGCCCGCTTTTTTGATCTCGGCGCGCGTCCGCTCGCGGAAGCGGGCCCGAGGGCCGGCGGGCGTGCCGGAGGTCACGAGTGCGTCCTTGGATCGAGCGTGCTCGGATCCGGTGCGCGATCAATCATAACAAATGTGATGATATATAACTTTCGAGACTGCCCGTAATAGGCTGCGGCGGCGCCGCCGCGAGGCGCTCGGCGTGGTGTGGATGGTCCATCGTTGTCGTTCCGAGTCGTCCGAGTCGTTCGACGGGGAGAACCGATCATGAGCATCCGAAAGCCCTACCTCAGCGGCCACTTCGCACCCGTGGTCGACGAGATCACCGGGTACGACCTCGCGGTGCGGGGCACGCTTCCACCGGAGTTGAACGGCCGGTACATCCGCAACGGGCACAACCCCAGGCCCGGCGACGTGCCCGGCCACTGGTTCCGCGGCAGCGGCATGCTGCACGGGATACGGCTGCGCGAGGGGCGCGCCGAGTGGTACCGCAACCGCTGGGTGCGCACTCCCGCGCCGGCCGGCGCGCCGCTCGTGCGCGAGGACGGCACCGCGGACCCGACCGCGAGCATCGCCGGTACCCACATCGTCGAGCACGGTGGCCGGTTGCTCGCGCTCCAGGAGGGCGACCTCCCGTTCGAGGTCACCCGCGAGTTGCACACGGTCGGCCCGTACGACTTCGCCGGTCGGCTGACCACCGGGATGACCGCGCACCCGAAGCGGGATCCGGTCACCGGCGAGTTGCACTTCTTCGGCTGCTCGCCGTTCCCGCCGTACCTGACCTACTACGTCGCGTCGGCCCCGGGGCGGATCACCCGGGCCGAGGTGATCCCCGGTGCGGGGCCCTCGTTCATGCACGACTTCGGTCTGACCGAGCATCACGTCGTCTGGCTGGACCTGCCGGTGGTGTTCAATCCGGCCGAGCGCTCCGGCATCCCGTACCGCTGGAGCGACTCGTACGCGCCGCGGATCGGCGTGCTGCCGCGTACCGGGCCCGCCTCGGTGACCTGGTTCGACGTGCGGGCCGGCGCGCTGTTGCACGTGGAGAACGCCTACCAGGACTCGCGTGGACGGATCGTGCTCGAAGGGCCACGATTCGACCGGTCCTCGTGGGAGAGCAGTTGGAAGTGGTGGGTGGGCGCGCCCGGACACCCGGACACGCCGCTGATCGGCGCGGTCCGGCACCGCTGGATCCTGGACCCGGTCTCGGGGGTGTCCGGCGAGGAGGACCTCGACGAACTGGTTACCGATTTCCCGACCATCGACGCCCGCAGGCTGGGCCGCCCGCATCGCTTCGGCTACGCGATCGCCTTTCCCGGCGGCGGACTGCACGAGCACGCGATCGTCAAGTACGACGGGGCCACCGGGGAGCGGCGGATCGCCGGCCTGGGGCCCGACCGGATGCCCGGCGAGGCGGTGTTCGTACCCGCCGAGAACGGCACCGCCGAGGACGACGGGTACCTGCTCACGATCGTCGGCGATCTGTCCGGGCAAACCTCGGAATTGCTGGTGCTGGACGCCGGGGACATCACCGCGGCACCGCTCGCGGTCGTGCGACTGCCGCGCCGCGTCCCGGCCGGCATGCACGGTTCGTGGTTCCCCGATCACACCTGACACCCGGCCCGCGCCGCGAGGTGCCGGGCGCCGCTGCGCGCGAGGCGCGACGTACCGGCGGGCTTGATCGGCGTGCCCTACAGTCCGAGCAGGTCGTCCGCGTGGACGGCCGGATCACCGGGTGGGGGAGTGGAGTTCGGGTGAGTGCGGCCAAAGGTTTGGGAGCGTTGCTGCTGGTCGGGACGACGGTGTTGGGCATCGTCCTGTACTTCGTCAACGACACGTCGTTGACCGATCTGTTGTCGCTGGGCGCCGGAGCGCTGTGTCTGTTCTGGCTGATCGCGGTGCTGACCGTGCCCTGGAACCTGTACTTCCGGGCCCGGCAGTTGATCCGGGAGATCGCGATCAGCCGGGAGAAGGGCCTCGCGGTCCCGGAGGCGCGCGACCCGGAGGCGCGCCGGATCGCCCGCCGGTTGTTGTGGGGAGTGATCGGCGCGCACGTCGTCTCGGCCGGGGTGATCGCGGTGATCACCTGGGCGTCCGGTGGTGTGGTGGGCTACTGGTTCGCCGGGTTCTATCTGCTCAGCACCATGTTCCGGCCCAGCCAGGCGTACCTGGAGCACCTCGGGCAGCGGCTGCGGAGCATGCTGCGCGAGGTGACCCACCCGCGTGAGGACGTGCTCGCGCTGATCGACCGGGTGGCCACACTGGAGAGCAAGGTCGAGAGCCTCGACGAGCGCACCAGGGAACTGACCGAGACGGTGGCGCAGTTGCGCACCGCCACCGAGCAGGACGCCGAGCGGGCAACCGAGCGGCATCACGCGACCGACCGCAAGATCGACGCTCTCGGCCGCCGATTCGAGGACACCGTGAGCCGGTTGACGGACAACCAGGAAGTGATCTCCGGTATCAAGGCGTTCCTGCGCCTGCTGCGCACCGAACAGAGCTGATCGGCCCGTTCGGCCGCGGCATCGGTCGGCGGTCGGGGCCTGTCGCCCCGATCGCCCGGCGGGGGACGGCAGTTTCAGGTCGACGTGGTGCGCACCGCCAGTGCGCTCTCGCGTACGTCCGGGTCCGGGTGTGCGCGCAGTTCGCGCAGCAGCGCGCGCCACTCGGCCGGCCACCCGGCCCGTACGCCGAGCGCGCGGGCCAGTTCGCAGCCGAACAACCCGGCCGCCGGCGCCGGACACGCGGCGAGATCGCGCGCGGCGGCCGTCAGCGCGATGGCATCGATCGGTGCGCCGGCCCGGCCGAGGCGATCGCGCAGCACGCCGGCCGCGCGGATCGCGGGCAGCGCCCGGCCGGCGCACAGTTCCACCAGATCGGTGAAGCCGGCCTCGACCGCGTCGCCGGACAGCGGCAGGACCGACGCGGTCAACGTCGCCGCCTCGATCCGCAACTCCGGGACGCCCGCCAGCGCGGCCCGCACCGGCCGCAGTACCGGCGCCGATTCGGCCGGTGCGCGGACCGCCCACGCACGCGCCTGGTCGAGCAGTACCGTCAACCGTCGTCGGGCCGGGCGGTCCTGCTCCGGCTCGGCGTTCGGCGCGTCCGGTGCGCTGTCCGACACGATCAGCGTGGTGATCACGTCGAGGTAGGTCTTCGGTGCGACGCCGTCCGTGGTGAAGGTGTGCAGCGCGTCGGCCGCCTCGCGCCACCCGATCGGGTCGGCCGGGTCCAGGACCGCGCGGGCGATCGCGACGACTCCGTCGGGCGAATACCGGGCCCAGCGCGGGAAGGCCCGATAGGCGGCCCGCCGCACCTCGGTGTCCGCGCTCGCGCAGGCCGTGCCGATCAACTCCGCGTACCGGGCCCGCCAGGCCGGCGCGAGGGCGGCCGGCGGCCGGGCCACGATCGCCTGGGCCGCCTCCCGGGGACCCTCGATTCCGGCCCGCAGCACCGTCCACGAACGTTCGTCGTCCAGCCGGGTGGTCAACCGGTGCAGGATCGCGCCGCGCACGTCCCGATGCTGATCCGGCGCCGACCACGCGTGTGCCAACATCTCCACCGCGCCGGGCAGCGCCTCGCGCACCACGACCCGGGCCGCCTCCTTGCGCGAGGTCACCTTGGCCGGCCCGAACAGCACCTTCCGCAGCGCCGGTTCGAGCACACTCGGCGGCACGTACCGCGCGGCGCGCGACATCGAGTACGCCGCGACCCGGGCCCGATCGTCGCCCACGTGCGCGAGCAGGATCGGCAACGCCGCGCCGGGGTCGTCGGTATGGGTGAGACCACTCAGCGCGGCCTCCATCAACGGCACCTCGGTGGCGGTCAGATACCGCAGCACCGCGGGACGGCCGAACCCGGGCACCCGGGCCAGCCGACGGATCGCGTGCACTCGGGTGTCGACGTGCTGGCGCACGTCGTCGGCGAGTTCGACCAGCCGCGCCGCGTAGGCCCGCCGCTGCCTGGGCAACAGCCGCGCCATGGTGTCGAACGGCAGGTACGGGATCCAGCGCACCCCACGCGTGGCGAAGCGACCACGCAACGTGCGGCCGTCGAGGTAGCCGTCGAGCAGGTCGGTGCGGCGATAGGCGAGCGCGTGCAGGACCACCGGCAGGGTCGGCGTCGACTCGTCCCACTCGACCAACTCGGCGACCCGCTCGGCGCGCCGACGCGGGTCGGCCAACCACAGCCCGATCGCGGTACCCGCGACGGCGTCCGAGTCGGCGCGGGTGGCCAGGCGCAGGATCTCCTGCAACGGCTCCAGCGCCCACGCCCGCCGGTCCAGGGTGCCGGCGAGGGCGAACGCGAGCCAGTGCTCACCCCGGGCCACCTGTGCCCGGATCCACGGCAACAGCGCCTCCAGGATCTCCCGTTCGCGACCGCGACGCAGGTCGTCGGCGAGGCCGGCCAGTCGGACCACGCCCGACCGGCCCGCCACCCGCTCGAAGGTGGTCAGAGCCCACCCGGTCAACTCCGGTGCGCCGCCCACGACATGCTGGGTCAGCAGGCGTGCGGCCAGGTCGGTCAAGGCCGATCGGGTCCGGTACGAGGTGTCCCGCGCCTCCAGGGTGTCCCGTACCAGGTCGGTGAGCACGCCCACCACCTCCGCGTCGAACAGGCCCGGATGCGCCTCGGCGATCGCGAACAACGCCGCGCCGCGCACCGGGTCCTGCTCGTTCCGCAGCC
Source organism: Embleya sp. NPDC025285 (assembly GCF_055558835.1). Lineage (NCBI taxonomy): Bacteria > Bacillati > Actinomycetota > Actinomycetes > Kitasatosporales > Streptomycetaceae > Embleya > Embleya sp. NPDC025285. Next base: position 14,940 of record NZ_JBVHLU010000062.1, on the reverse strand, counting down.
GGGTCAGCGAGCGCAGTACCGCGCCGAACTGCTCGGGGTCGCCGGTCCGGGCCGCGCACGCGATCAGTCGCCGATACCCCTCGGCCCGGGCGCCGGCGTCGGGAAGTCGCGTGTTCGCGTCGAGTTCGGCGTGCGCCTCGGCGAGCGGCAGGAAGGCGAGCAACGGCAGGCGGCGCGGCTCGTCGGCCGCGATCGAGGCGAGTGCGAGCATCCGGCGCGCCTCGGCGTGCCGACGCGCGTGCGGGAGCACGTCGAGCAGGGCGCCGCTCGGCATGTCCCGACTCCGGTCCCGGTCGGCGTGCACGGCGTCGAGGAACCCGGCGCGCCGGCTCGGCGCCATCGCCTTGAGCAGGCGGATGGTGACCGCCTCGTCGGTGCGCACCGCGCGACCGAGCGCGATCAGTTCGGCGGAGTCGGGCCCGGTGTCGACGAGTCGGCGCAGCGCGCTCACGCTCACCCCGGACAGGGTCCGGCCGCGCCGCTCGGAGGCGGCGAGCAGGCGCAGCACCCGGTCCCGATCCGCGGTGACGAACGGCTGGATGCCGCCGACGAACGCCCACGGCAGCGGCCCGTGGGTGGGGTGACGCTCGATCAGGTCCAGCACCCGATGCGGGAATCGCTGACCGGCCGCGATCACGCCGCGACCGTGGTTCGTCCACCACGCGTCCCGGTCGGAGACGGGGAGGTCGGCCAGCAGGCGCTCCGCGTTGTCGAGGCCGAGTGCCGGATACCGGCGCAGGAAGGCGTCCCGGACCCGGTCGATGTGCCCGAGCACGCCGACGTACTCGGCCGCCACGGTCGGACCGCACGCCGGCAGCACCCGGGCCGCCTCGGCAGGTCCGCGGATCGTGAGCACCTCGGCGATGACGCGATCCGCCAACGCGGTGCGCCGGCCCGCGCGGATGGCGCGGTAGATCGAGTCGCGCAGCACGGAGGGGGCGTCGTCCAGCAACGCGGCCAACGCGTCGTCGGGCACCGGCAGCGAACGGGTCGCGCTCACCGCGCGGCGGGCCAACGCGAGATCGGGATCCCGAGTGGCCCGCAGCACGTGCTCGACATCGCCCGCGACGATCGCCATGGTCAACGCGACTCCGCGCTCGTAGCCACCCTGTCCGGCCAACACGGCCAGTGTCGCGGCCAGTTCGGCGGACCCGCGAAGCTGCCGGGCGACGCGGGCGATCTCCCGCACGCGTTCGCGGTGGGGCAGCGCGTCCAGGGTGGCGATGAGTTCTTCGGCTCGCGTCGGCATGCGGGCCATTATGCGGATCCCGGCGCCCGGTCCGGGTACCGATTAATCCCGGTGCCGCCCGTCGCCACCTGCGAGGATGGGGCGGTGCACGCGCCGACCGAAGCCACCGAGACCGACCACGCCCGCCACTTTGGCAGGGCCGGCCGGGCCTTCCCCGCCGATCTCGCCGGGGTGTTCGAGACGCACGTCACGGTGCGCACCGACGACGTGGACGGGCTGGCCCGTCGGGCCGGCGCGTACGGCGTGGGGTTGACCCACATCGTGCTCGCGCGCGGGCACACGGTGTCCCAGCCGATGGTGACCGAGCGGGCGACCACGACCCTGGCCCGGGCCCGCGAGCGGGCCGGCGAACTCGCCGCGGCACTGCGCCGGGACGGGTATCCGGTGACCCGGACCAAGATCGAGGCGGCGCCGTGGCATCCCGGCGTCCCGGCCGGCGACGCGCAGGCGCGGGCGCTCGGGCCCGGGCTGTACTTCGAGCATCACCTCAAGCTCGTGCTCGCCGAGGACGCCGACCTGGCCGCGTTGGCCGCCGAGGTGGTCGGGCACGGTGCGCACCTGTCGCACAACGCGCGTCGGACCCGGGCGCACGGGCGGTCCGAACGGTTCGTCACGCAGCGCTGCCACGGGATGGGCGACGAGGCCGCCGCGCGCGCGATGGCGGACCTGGTGGCCGCGCTGGCCGGATACGAGATCGCCTCGGTGGAACGCGAGTTCGTCGTGTACGACGACAACGGCGCACTGGACGACGGCTGGCTCGACGGCGACGGCTGACGACCGGGCCCCGGCCCGAACCGGTCAGCCGGATGCCGGTACGGCCCCGGTGGGCGTCAGGAGGTCCTCGGCGGTGTCGGTGGCGTGGTCGTAGCTGCGCGCGCCGGTCAGCAGCGCGGGTAGGGCGGGCCGACCCCGGAGCAGTCGCCACGCGTGTTCCTGCCACCCGTCGCCCGGGCGGAGCGTGCGGGCGAGCGTGACGTGCGGGACCCAGGCCGCGGGGTGGTGGTAGGGGTTCTCCGCGTCGATCGTGCGCCACACCCGCAACTGGAGGGCGAGCAGCGCGTCGCTCGGCGCGACCTCCCACGCCACGGTGCGCGATCGGCCGCCGAATCGCACCGGCCGGGTGAACTCCACCTCCAGGGGCAGTGCGGTGAGCGCTTCGGCAAGCAACTCACGTACCGGGTCGCTGAGTTCGTGGCAGGTGCCGAGGGTGATGTGCGGTCGGTCGGCGGCGGACGGACGCGGGCTCTGTCCGGGCAGGCCGAGGTCGGCCAGTTCCTTCCACACGCGACGGACGGCGAGTTCGGCGGCTCCGTCCAGGGTCAGTTCCACAGTGCGCATCGCAGCACGGTACCTCCCCGCTCGGGCCGCGCCGGGTGGGGAGGATGCGGTATCGGGTGGAGGCGGTCAGGGCAGCAGGACGTCCAGGAACGTGTTGGAGAAGACCCGGCTCGGGTCGTACTTGTTCAAGGTGGCTCGCGCGGCGTCGAAGTTGCTCGTCGTGGGAAGGCCGGTGCGGAACGAGTTCGGGATCCGGCCGGTGATCGCGGCCGTGTCCGTCCACGCGCCGCCGATCCCATACGCCCAGCCCTTGGACCACTCCGGGCGCACGCACGCGTAGTTGCCGGTGTAGTTGCCCCAGATCCAGGCGTCCATCTGTTGGTAGAAGTCGTGGTTGGCGGGCGTGCCGGGCAGGGTCGCCACATCCAGCCAGACCACCGTGTCCCACTCCGGGTGGTCGGGGCGCGGTCGGGCGGCGGAGAGCGTGGGCTCGACCGCGTTCGCGGTGACCACCTCGTTCGCCCGGTCGACGCCGGTCACCCGCAGTTCGATCGGACTGTTGCACGGATACTGTCCGTTGGCCTTGTACGCGCCCAGCAGGCCGGTGTACTTCACGAAGAACTCGTTGAGTACGCGCTGCACGTTCGCTCGCGTGGTCAGCACGGCCCAGCCGCCTTCGTGGATGCGCAGCGTGGTCGGTTCGACGAACAGCTGGGTGTTCTTCGACCAGCCCCAGATGTCCCAGGTCCAGGTCACGATCAGGCCCGAACCCACCACCGCCATCTCGGCGTTGGTGAACACCTCGGTCGCACCCACGTTGCCGGTCGCGATGTCGGCCAGGAACTCGGCCTGGTCCTCGGTGACGAAGTTGGCGAACGTGTACGGATACGGGCTGTTGATCTGCGTCGAGACCCACGGCTTGCTCGGCGCCACGCTCCACACCTTGAGCCAGGGCACGGTGGTGAACGGGAACCAGATCACCTCGACCCGGCCCGAATCGCGGATGTAGTCGGCGAGTTTCTTTCCGCCGCCGCCGGGTGGGCCCAGCAGCGTGCCGATCTGGTCGTGGTAGAAGTTCTGGCAGCGCAATCTTTGGTTCGCGTTGGTCTGGAGCGTGACCTCGGTGACGAAGGCCCGGCCCAGGTGCACCAGGAACGGGCCGATCTCCGGGTCGTTGCGTTGGAAGGTCCTGAGCACGTAGGCACCGGCGGCCTGATCCCACACGACCGCGGTCAAGGACAACACCAGGTTGCTCAGCGTGCCGTAGGTGCCGCCCTGCGGAAGACTCTCGCCCGGCTTGGGGATTCCGCTGCCGTGCGCGCCGATGGCCAGCACGCCGCCGACGCTCAACTTGCCCGGCGCGGTGGCCGCGATCAATCCGCGCCCGGCCTCCTCCAGCTTGGTCAACAGGCGTTCGACGCTGCACCCGGTCTGGACGGTGACCGTGGTGGGCGATCCCGGATTGACCACCAGCGAGGTCAGGTTCCGCGTGGTGTCGACCATCAGCGTGCGCGAGGTGTCCGCGCCGGCCGGGATCAGGATCGGCGACCAGTTGTGGCTCATCCCGCGAGGCCGAAGCCGATAGCCGTTGGCTCGGGCCCAGTTCGCGAGCACCACGACGTCGGAGGGGTGCGCGGGCACCGCCGTCCACACGTCGTCGGCGCGCAGTTCGCCGGACCAGTTCCTGTACTGCTGCACGCCCAGCGTGATGCCGGGAGGGAAGTTCGGCGGACTCGGCGCCGCGACCGCCTCGGCCGCGGGCAACAGAGCTGCGGGGGTCCACTGGGTCGCGGCGAGCGCGGTGCCGGCGAGACCGCCGAGGACGGCCCGACGGGAGGGCGTGCCGGGGGTGGTGCTGCGCGCGGGGCTTCGGGAGTCGGTGGGGTGGTCCGGATTCGAATCGTTCACTCGCGGCATCAGGAGGCCTTTCCGGGGCGTCCCGAGGGCCTGCAGCCCGGGGGAATTCGACATACGGAAGCGGAGATTCCGATTCCGGAAGATCGATATGCTGCGGTGCCGAGGTGCCGGATGGGTCGACGACGCGTGGGTCGGCGGACGCTCCGGCGCCACGTGATGAGGACGTGCCTGGACGGTGCGATGTCGAGCCGGCGCCCGCCGCCGGCGACCCGCGATGTGGCTGGCCCGAGGGTCCATCCGAGGGCCGGCCAAGTCAACACCCAAGCGGCGGTGACACGTGTCGAGGATACGGAACCCGATGCGGGGGGATCCGTCGGGTATCAGCCGGTTTCGGGATGTGACGCGGTCAGGACTCCGGGTGCCGTTTTCGGTTCCGGTTCCGATCGGTCCGGCGCGCCCCGCCGCGACCGGTCGGAACCGGCCCGGGTCGGCCGTGAGCGAAGCGGCGGGGTGGGCGCGGGCGGCCGTTCGCCCCGGCTCGACGCGGCGGGCCGAACCGGCTCCGCCGGCTCCGGAGCCTCGTGCGCCTCGTTCGGCGTGAGCACCTTGTGCGCCCGGTCCGACTCGGTCGACGCGACCGACAGCCGGGCGTCGAGTTCGAAGCCGCCGCCGGGGCGTGGGCCCCGCGGAAGGTGCCGCCGGTCGACTCCATCCGCCGTTGCGGACCGACCAACCCCGGCCCACCGGAGCCCGGTTCGACCCCGGTTCGGGTGCGTCGATCACCGGCACCGGGCCGGTCCGAGCGGGACTGGCGCAGTGAATCGTCCCGATTCGGTGTCGCGCGGGTGACCCGTGTAGTCCCGGAGAGCTACCCGCGGAGTCCACTCTCCGGCGCGACGCGGGCTACCGACGCCGATTCCTAGCTTCGTGTTGGTACTTCGAGGACGGGAGCGGGACATGCGTGGTCGGCTGCGAATGGGCTTGGTCTCGGCGCTGGTCGCCGGGGCGTTGGCCGGACCCGGCGCGGGCGTCGCGGACGCGGCGGCACCGACACCACCGACGCTGCCCGCGATGTCCGCCGCGACGCTGGGCGAGCGCTACGCGGCCAACCAGGGCGCCATCGCCGAGGCGGCCGGCCTGGCCCGGGACACCGGCCACACCGCACGGGCCGAGCACCTCGCGCGGATGGCCGACCCGGGGCGGAACTTCCTGTCCTTCGACGGTCGCGCGGGCCGGGTCCGCGCGGTGGAGGTGCTCGGCGACCTGGCCGGCGCCGACCGGATCGCGGTCGTGGTACCGGGCAGCGACAGCGACCTGGACCACTACGACACCCGCGGCGACAAGCCGTACTCGACCCCCGCCGGCGGCGCCCGCGCGCTCTACGACGAGATCCGCCTCCAGGACCCGACCGCGCGTGTCGCGGTGATCGCCTGGCTGGGCTACTCGCCGCCGCGCACGATCAGCCTCGACGTGCTGACCACCGGCCGGGCCGACCACGGCGCGCGCGAACTGCGCCGCTTCGTCGCCGGTTTGCACACGGTGGCGCCCGCAGCGCAGGTGTCGCTGCTGTGCCACTCCTACGGCTCGGTGGTGTGCGGGCGCGCGGTCTCCCGGATCGACGTCGCCGACCTGGCCGTGTTCGGCAGCCCCGGCCTGGGCGTGGACGACCGGGACGAACTGGCCACCGGTGCCCGGGTCTGGGCCGGTCGAGGCGGGGCGGACTGGATCGACCTGGTGCCCAACGTGAGCATCCCGTTCTTCGACACCACCGTCGGCTTCGGCGCCGACCCGACCGGGCACGACTTCGGCGCACGCGAGTTCGTGGCCGGCGCCGGCGGCCACTCGGACTACCTGCGGCCCGGCGGGCCGGCCCTGTACAACCTCGCGCTGATCGCGCGGGGCCGTGCCGCGGAGGTGACCCATGCGTGAACCGGGCGTCCTGGTCCGTCGGATCGCGGACTCGACACCGGCGGACCGCGAGCGCGAGGTGGACGGCCTGCGGGCGATCGCCATCCTGGGCGTCGTGTTCGGCCACTGGATCGTCACGGGCGTGTACGCGGGCGCCGACCACTGGCAGACCGACAGCCCGCTGCGCCGCCTGCCCGACTACGCGCCGGTCACCTGGCTGCTCCAGCCGCTCGCGGTGTTCTTCCTGGTCGGCGGGTACGTCGCGGCCCGATCCCACGCACGCGCGGACCGCTACCGACCGTGGGCCCGGCGGCGGATGATCCGGCTCGGCCGGCCGATCGCCGCGCTGCTCGCGGTGTGGACCGTCGCGACCGCGCTGCTCGCCGACTTCGTGCCCGGCGACACCCTGCACACGCTGGGCAAACTGGTGCTGTCACCGCTGTGGTTCGTGCTCGTCTACGCGGGCCTGACCGCGCTCACCCCGCTCGTGGTCCGGCTCGGCCGGGTGGGACCCGTGCTCGCGATCGGCACGGTCGTCCTGGTGGACCTGACCCGTTTCGCCGCCGACGGGCCGGCCGCGGTCGGTTGGGTCAACGTACTCGCGGGCTGGCTCGTCCCGTACAGCCTCGGCGTGTTGTGGGCGGGGCCGCACCGGGCGCGGATCGAGCGGCTCGGCGCGCCGCTGCTGGTGGCCGGAGCGCTCGCGTGTGCCGGGCTGATCCGCTACTGCGGCTATCCGGTCAGCATGGTCGGCGTTCCGGGCCAGGCGATCTCCAACCTCAACCCGCCCACCGTCGCCGCGGTCGCCTTCGGGCTGGCCCAATGCGGGCTCGCGCTGCTGGTGCGGGCACCGCTGCGGCGGGCGCTGAGCCGGCGCCCCGGGATCTGGGCGGCGGTCGCGCTGATCAACCTGTCCGCGATGACGGTGTTCCTGTGGCACCAGAGCGCGATGCTCGCGGTGACCTCGGTCGGCATCGGGCTCGGCGGCCTGACCGGACTGGGCACGGCGCCGGACGGGCTGCCGTGGATCGCGGCGCGCATCGGGTGGATGTCGGCCTTCGCCGCCGTGCTGCTGGCGCTGTGGGCGGTGTTCCATCGCTGGGAGGCCGGCGCGGACAGATCCGGGCATCGCACGTAGCTCCTGAGAGTGACACCCGGGATCACCCGGGGCGGGGACGCGGTGGGCCACACGCGCCGCGTAGCGTGCTGCGGGTGAGTGTGAAGGCAGGCGGAGTGCACGCATCCGACACGGCCGCCGCCGGCGCGGCCCGGCCGGGCCGGGTGCATCGAGGGCTGAGCGGGCTGCGCGCGGACCTGTTCGACGTACGGGTTCGCACCGAGCGTCCGCCGGCACCGTTCAGCAGCCGCGCGGTCGCACTCGGCCTGCTCTACGTGGCCGTCGTGCTCACCGTGGGCATCCAGGGCGCGGTCCTGGCGGGCTACCCCGGGGTGTCCGGCGGTATGGCCTTCGCCCTGGGCCTGGCCACCGGCGCGCCGATCCTGCTCGCGCCGCAACGGCCACTCATCGCCTGGTGGATGTCGCTCGCCGCGACCGCGGCGTGCGCCGTCGCCGGCGAGGGGAACGGGCACGACCTGGTCCAGTGGCCCTGGACCAGCGTGGGCATCTTCGCGCAGATCGTGGTGCTCGCCTATGTGGCGTTCCACGCCCGGTTGCGGGTCGTCGTGGAGACGTGGGCGATCACCGCGCTGCTCGGAGTGGCGTTGGTCCGCAACACGCAGGAGGACCCTTCGCGCTGGGGCACGATGCCCGTGGCCGCGACGATGACCGCGGTCGCGATGGTCGTCGTGGTCGCCTTCCGGGGTCGCAGTGACGCGCGCCGCGAGCTGGCCGTGCAAGCCGACCTGACCGCCACCGAGCGAGAGCGCAGCGCACTTCTGGAGGAACGCGCCCGGATCGCCCGCGAGTTGCACGACGTGGTCGCGCACCACATGTCGGTGATCGCGATCCAGGCCGAGGCGGCCCGCTACCGGGTCGCGGACCCGCCGCCGGAACTGGTGCAGAGCTTCGTGACGATCCGCGCCAACGCGGTCGACGCGCTCGGTGAACTGCGGCGCGTACTGGGCCTGTTGCGCACCGGGCCGGAGGGTGACGGCGAGCTCGACGGGCAGGGCCGGCCGGCCCCGCTGCCCACCCTGGACCGGCTGCCCGAACTGATCGACAACGTCCGCGCGGCCGGGATGACGGTGGAGCACCTCACCGTCGGCATGCCCCGCCCGTTGCCGCAGGGCGTCGACCTGTCCGCCTACCGGATCGGCCAGGAGGCGCTGAGCAACGCGCTGCGACACGCGCCCGGCGCGCGGGTGCGGGTCGAGGTCGCGTACGTACCGACCGGGATCGGTCTGCGGGTGCACAACGAGCCCACGCCGAACGCCGACGCGCCCGCGCGGGAGGGCTCCGGGCACGGCGTGCTGGGCATGCGTGAACGGGCGGCGATGATCGGCGGCACGTTGGACGCCGGGCATACTCCCGAAGGGGGCTACCACGTGGACGTCTTCCTGCCGACCGAGGAGCAGTGACATCGATGGCCATCCGGGTGCTGATCGCCGACGACCAGATGATGGTGCGCGAGGGCTTCTCGGTCCTGCTCGGCGCGCAGCCCGGGATCGACGTGGTCGGCGAGGCCGTACACGGGCGCGACGCGGTCGAACAGGTCGCCGTACTGCGCCCGGACGTGGTGCTGATGGACGTGCGGATGCCGGTGCTGGACGGGCTGGCCGCGACCCGCGAGATCACCGCCGACCCGGGCAACACCACCCGGGTCCTGGTGCTGACCACCTTCGACCTGGACGAGTACGTCTACGAGGCGCTGCGCGCGGGTGCGAGCGGATTCCTGCTCAAGGACGCCTCGGCGGTGCAACTCGCGGACGCGGTACGGGTGGTGGCGGACGGCGAGGCGCTGCTCGCGCCGACCGTGACGCGCCGGCTGATAGCCGAGTTCGCCCGACTCGGCCCGCCCGACGCCGGACCGCGCGGCCGGGTCGAGCGGCTCACCGAGCGGGAGACCGAGGTGCTCGCGCTGATCGCGCAGGGGTTGTCCAATGCCGAGATCGCCGCGCGGCTGGTGGTGAGCGAACAGACGGTCAAGACGCACGTGAGCCGGCTGCTGGCCAAGCTGAACCTGCGCGATCGCACCCAGGCGGCGGTGTTCGCGTACGAGAACGGCGTGGTGCGGGCGGGCGAGGGGCGCTGATTCGCACTCGGCCGGGTTCGTGGCCGCCGCCCGGTCCCGCTCTCGGATCGCCCGCTCGTGCGCTCAGCCGGCCGGCGCGGTGCCGCGCTCGTAGGTGTCGATCAGCCGGGTCAGGTGGACGCCGGCCAGCAGCAGCGGCTGCTCGCTCCGGCTGACCTGCGCGGCCAGTTCGGCGCCCTCCAGGGTGCTGATCACGGTCTGCGCGAGGCCCTCGGCGTCCGTCTCGGCGAAGCCGACCTCGACCAGCCGCACCCGCACCAGCTCCCGCCAGTGTGCGAACGCCTCGGCCGCGGCGGCCTGGATGTCGGGCGCGCCGGTCGCGGTGCCGAGCGCGGTCGCGGTGACCGGGCAGCCATCGACCCAGTCGGACGCGCGCAGCCCCTCGGCAAGACTGCGGGTGAGCTCGCGGATCGCCGCGCCCGGGTCCGGCTCGGCGGCCAGCACGTCGCGCAGGACGTCGGCGAACTCGCCGTCCCCGTGCCGGATCGCGGCGACCGCCAACTCCTGCTTGCCGCCCGGGAAGAAGTGGTACATCGAGCCGAGCGTGGCGCCGGCCTCGGTGGAGATCTGCTTGATCCCGGTGCCGTCGTAGCCCTGTCGCTGCATCAGCCGCGAAGCCGTGCGGACGATGCGTTCGCGGGTGCCGAGCGGGGTCGTCCCGGCGGCGGGGGCGGCCGACTCGTGCTGCTGCGCCTTGGTCTTCACGCGGCGAGTTTATCGGATAGAGCGTTCGCTCCAGAGTGAATAGAGCGTTCGCTCTAGTGTGTGCTACGTTCCTGGGACTGGATAGAGCGTTCGTTCTAGTCCACGCATTGCGAGATTTTTGGAGTACTCATGGGCGACAAGCAAGCGGTCGACAAGCAGGCGGTCGACAAGCAGCCGGTCGACAAGCAGCCGGTCACGGTCATCGGTCTCGGCCCGATGGGGCAGGCGATGACCCGCGCATTCCTGGCCGCCGGTCATCCGGTGACCGTATGGAACCGGACCGCGAGCAAGGCGGACGCGCTGGTGGCAGAGGGAGCGTCGCGGGCCGCCACGATCGAGGCCGCGTTGGCGGCGAATGAGCTGGTGGTGTTGAGCCTGACGGACTACGACGCGGTCCACGCGATCTTGGAACCGGCCGCGGCGGCGCTGGCGGGTCGGGTGCTGGTCAACCTCAGTTCGGACACCCCCGCGCGGGCCAAGGCGGCGGCCGAGTGGGCGGCGGGGCACGGCGCCCGGCATCTGACCGGTGGGGTGCAGTCGCCGCCGTCGGGCATCGGCTCGCCCGAGATGTCGACGTTCTACAGCGGCCCGGCCGACGTGTTCGCCGCACACCAGGAGACCCTGGCCGTGCTGACCGGGACCGACTACCGAGGCGCGGACCCCGGCCTTGCCGCGCTCCTGTACCAGCTTCAGATGGACATCTTCTGGACCTCGATGACCGCGGCCCTGCACGCGCTGACGGTGGCGCGGGCGAACGGCATCTCGGCCGCCGAGTTCCTGCCGCACGCGTCGGCGACGGCCGCGTCGGTTCCGGACTTCCTCGCCTTCTACACGCCGCGTCTGGACGTCGGGGACCACAGTGGCGACGTGGACAACCTGGCGATGGGCTTGGCGAGCATCGAGCACGTCGTGCACACGACGCTCCAGTCGGGGGTGGACGCGACGTTGCCGAGCGCGGTCCAGGAGATCTTCCGGCGGGCGGTCGAGGCCGGGCACGCGAAGGACAGCTTCACCAGCGTGAGTGAGGTCTTCCGCTCGGCCTGACGGGGCGGGGCGGGGTGGCGGCGGGCGACTCGGGCGGGCGACTCGGTCGGGCGGGCCGGGCAGGCCGGGTCATCCGAGCACTCCGAGCCATCCGGGCCCTTTCGAGCGCCGGAATGCGGGTCCCGGGCGGGCCGGTCGGCGGTCACGGCCGGCGTAGCGGCAGCAGGCAGCGTGGATCGGGGGTGCGCAGCGCCATGCCCAGCGGGCTCAGCGCGCCGGTGCCGGGGGTCCACCGGAACGCGGCGACCGCGTCCGCGTCGGGCAGGGCCGCGTAGAGCACGTCTTCGACGAAGGCCAGATCCTGCGGGGCGCCGCCACCGGCGGGGAGGTCGGACATCGTGTGCGGGGCGGTTGTGGCCAAAGTGGTGATCGTGCCTGGGCCCCGGTTGGCCGCGTACACGTGCGCGCCGTCGGGCGCGGCGACGATGGCCGAGGGCAGGCCCGGCGCGGCGAGCGGATAGCGGGTCAGGTCGGGCAGGGCCAGGATCGCCGGGTCGAGTTCGCCGAGCAGCCAACGGCCGCTCAGGTGGCGCGGCCCGGTGCCGGTCGGGACGCGGTGGGTGGAGCGCAGCCGCAGCCGGCCCGCGCTCAGGTGGTAGGTGAGCAGGACGTCGCCGCCGAGGTCGACGACGGTGAGCGTGTCCCGGTCCTCGAACACGATCTGGTGCGGGTGCGCGGCGGATTGCCGTTCCGGGTGCGCCCGCGAACCCGGGCCCGGGAGCGCGATCTGCTCGGTCACCTCGGCGATCGCGCCGTGCGTGTCGAGGCGGTGGACGAGCAGATCGCCGGTGCCGTAGTTGGCGACCAGCAGATGCCCGCCGGCGGGGGACACCGCGACGTGGCACGGGATCGAGCCGCGTGCGGAGACCCGTTGCCGGAGTCGGGGGTGCCGGCTCGGCTCGAGCACGGTGACCGTGCCGTCGAGCGCCTCGTCCACGCCGTAGACCAGGTCCAGGCGCGGGTGGGCGGCCGCGTACGCGGTGCGCACCGGCACCGGTGGGCCGGTCTCCACCAGCGCACCGGTGTCCGGATCGGCGGTGCACACCACGGTGGTGTCACCGCCGACCAGAACCGGCACCCGGCTCGGCGGCACGGGGTGATTCCTCGCCGAGCCGGGCGGTGTGCGGGCGTCCTGACGATGCATCAGAACGCGTCCCCCAGCCAGTGCGTGGCACCGGGGGCGGTGACCGTGGCGCGTACCCGCGCCCGGTCGTTTCGGATCGGCCGGGCCAGACCGAAGTCGGTGTGGCCGGTGCTCACGTCGGTCAACACGGCGCCGATCGCCCGGGTGAGCGCCGCGTCGATCGGTACCCGCAACGTCACCACCGTGCCCGGGCCGCCGAGTTCGTACAGCGCCTCGCGCAACAGCGCGGGCAGTGCGTACGGACGGCCCGGGCCGAGGGCGAGTTCGAGCACCTCGCCGGTGTCCGGGCGGATCACCGCGTAGTCGCCCTGCTCGGTGGCCAACACCCGGGCGGGCGACGCGTACCAGTGCGGGAAGCGGTGGGCCCAGTCGGCCGGCGAACGCACCGTGCTCAGCGGCCGGTTCGCGTTCGAGGCGGCGTGCGTCGTGATCATCCGGGGCAGGTCGGCGGGCCGCGCCCGGCGCACCCGGCGATCGCCCCACGCCGCCTCGGGGCCGGCCACACCGCGCAGATACGGCGTCGGGAAGGTCTCCCAGCCGGATCCCGTGTACACGCCGGGCGTGCCGCTGAACATCAGCGACCACGCGCAGCCGTATCGGGTCATGTCGTCGATCGCCACCGCGAGCAGTCGGCGGATCAGCCCTCGGCCGCGGGCCCGGGGCGCACTGGCGACGCTGCCCACACAACCGACCGTCTCGACCCCGCCCGCCGCGTCGCGGATCGGGCGGGGCTGCCAGTGCAGGGCGGCGTCGATCGCGCCGTCGTCGGCGGCGACGACCAGGGTGCGCTCGTGCCGGCCCGGGTCGTGCGCGTGCAGCGCGGGCAGGCCGGGTGCGTCCGGGAAGGCCACCGCCCACAGGGCGCGCAGCGCCGGATCGTCGGCCGAGGTGGTGGTGCGCGGTTCCATCTCAGATCGCCAGGTTCCCGGTGGTGACCACCCGCGGGCCGTCCGTGGGCAGCGCGGTCCGGGTGACGCCGTCCTCGACGCACGTGGTGTGCAGCGCCGAGGACGCGCCGGCGAACGCCTGCGGGCGCAGTTCCAGCCGGCCGCCGGTGAACCGGGTCCCGGTGGCCACCCAGTGGTTGATCCCGGATTCCAGCCGCACGTGGGCGCCGTCGGTGGTGGACTCCGCGTCGTGCAACCGCCAGCGTGCGACGCCCGTTCCGGCGGCTCGGGACAGCAGTGCACCGGAGCCGTTGCCGCCGGTCATCCGGGTGCCGGCGCTCACGTGCACGCTCTGGTCGCGGACCGCGGAGAGCACTACGCCGGTGTCGGTCAGCGTGCTCGCGGTCAGCCGCAGCACGGCCGCGCCCACCTCCAGCGGCGCGGCCGCGGGCGAGGCCCCGACGATCGTGCACCCGTCGAAGTCGACCTCGCCCGAACCGCGCAGGATCGCGCCGTCCACGCCGGTGAACGTGCAGTCCCGAAAGTGCACGGTGTTGGTCACCGGCGTCTGCACCAGCACCTGCTTCGCGGGCAGGTGGAACGTGCAGCCCTCGATCACGTTCGGCCGGGTGGAGCGGGCCGAGCGCCGGCCGATCGCGAAGGTGTGCGCGACGCAGCCGCGCAGTTGTACGCCGTCCGCGTTGACCTGGAGGGTGCCGCCCGAGTCGAACGTCGGTCGGGGGATCACCCGGACGTTCTCCAGGGTCAGGTCGGTGATCTTCGTGCCGGCGACGAACCACGAGCACACGTGGTCGCGCACGGTGATGCGCTTCGCTGAAGTCCCCCACAGGGCGCCGGAGTTGGCGATGTCCATCAGTCCCGAATTGCCCTCGAAGAGCAGGTCGTGCTCGTACTGCCCGTGCGTGGTGAACGGGTTGCCGCCCTGGTCGTCGCCGTCGCCGTGGCAGTTGACCACGTGACAGTAGGCGGACGCGGTCAGGTCGTTCAGGTGTCGGGCGTTGCTGGAGACGCAGTCCTCGACCCGGCCGTACAGGCAGTAGATCTGCTGGGTCAGGTAGCCCGCGCCGCCGTACATCACCGTCGGCGGGTTCTTCAGCGAGGAGCGCGCGGTGTGGAAGTGGGTGCACCAACGGCGCATGATCACCGGCCAGAACGACCCGGTGGCCTCGATCCCGATCACGTCGCAGCGCACCGCGTATTCGTAGGCGATCGGGTGCGAGCCGGTGTATTCGTCGTCGGCGGGGCCGGCGCCGAGGAACACCATGTTGCGGACGTCGGCGCGCCGGACCGGTTCGATTCGGGTCCAGGTGATGCGGCGTCCGGCGGCCAGTTCCCAGCCGTTGAGGTAGTCCACCCGGATGTGCTTGCCGTCGACGATCTGCGTGATCTCGACCAGCTTCTGCAATTCGCGCTCATAGGTGCCGCCGCCCGCGATCGGGTCGATCTCCACGGTCCACCACTCGCCGACCTTGAACCTGCCGGAGTCCGGCACCGGGAAGGCGTCGGTGAGTTCGATGACGGTCTCGGCCAGCGGGTACGCGACCACCGTGTCGGTGACCTTGCCCTTGAAGTACAGGACCGCGCCGAACGGGTTGTCGTGGGTGTTCTTCTCGATGCCGGTGGTGCGGACGGTGT